>NZ_SIJA01000030.1:0-2386 GCF_012062385.1 Methanocorpusculum sp. GPch4
GCAGACACGTTTTTTTGTTTTTGTTTGTTGTTTGTATCACTTCCTGAGGGTTTTTCCTCATACTATTGTTGGATGTTTTTGGAGATGATGGTGCGTTTTTTGGTTGCCTGATAGGCGCGAAGAGGCGCGGATAGGTGCGGATAGGTGCGGATGCGGGCTGACACGGAGGGCGGCCTCAGCGGAGGCGGATTGACGGCGCAGCCGGCGATTTCAGCCGAGCAAATCTCTGATTTGCGATCGGGCGGGTTGGACACGAAGTGGACGACCTTAGCTGAGGCGGATTGACGGCGCAGCTGGCAATCTTAGCGGAGCAAGTTTTCGAAGGAAACTTGCGAGCAAGGCTTTGCCTTGCGACCAAACCGAAGCTTTGCGACCAAGTCCATGAACGAAGTGAGATGGGCTTGCGAGTCGATAGTGCTCATGGGTAATGCGGGGTGGGTATGCTGCTGGTTATTGCGGGGCTGATATTGTACTTGGTGGCGAAGATGATTGGGATGCGGGGGTGAGGGAGACATGAACCTAACTGGAATTTACTGGGGCGGTAATTACCGCAAATGGTTCAAAGTATTAGTCTGGTAACTTTAGTTTGGACAAACTGGTTGGTGAGGTACCTATTAGATTTTGGAATTTGTCATTATGACTGTGATGATAAGACCAAAAATAATCATTTTACTATATGCAAAAAAGGATATAGAAATCAATCGCAATAATCAACTAAATGTATCTAATTACCGGTGGCACCGGGTTTATTGGTAAGAACCTTGTCAATGAACTGGCAAGTAAAGATGAACAAATCGTAATTATGAGTAGTTTCAACAATGGTTCATTTCTTCCGATTCCTAACTCTAATATCAAATATGAAAAAGGAAACATCACAGATGCAACTACTTTAGAAGCCATATTTAATAAATATGATATTGACGGAGTTTTTCATTTAGCTGCCATGTCAGATATTCGTCTATCTATAGAAGATCCAGCATTGACATATAAAGTTAATGTTGCGGGTACACTAAACCTTTTGGAGGCTATGAGGATACACGACGTAAATAAGATGGTGTTTGCTTCAACGGCAGCAGTTTATGGGGCACAATCATCACAGCCAAATCGGGAGGATATGCAGCCAAATCCAATATCTCCATATGCGTTCACAAAACTTTTGGGAGAAAATTGCTGTAATTATTATTCAGCACATTATCAGATGTGTATCTCATCACTCCGTTATTTCAATGTATATGGTCCTGAAATGAATAGTAACTCGCCAGCTGTTGTGATACTCAAATTTATTGAGAACATTATTAATGCAAAACCACCGCTTGTATTTGGTAATGGTACACAAACAAGAGATTTTGTGCATATCAATGATGTAACTCAGGCCAATATCAAAGCGATGTCTTCAGCAAGATATGGTGTTTATAATGTTGGAACGGGGATACCAACAACACTCAACACTCTTGCCGATATAATCATGAATCTTACAAATATCCATCTGCCAATTACATATCTGGAAGAGCGGAAGGGAGACATTCATGATTCTGTGGCTGATATTACCAAAGCAAAGGAGCAACTGGGGTATATCCCAAGTAATAGTTTGGAAAAAGGGATTTTCGATATGTTAAATTTATTAAAAAAGAATAATGGATGATAAAAATTGTCGAAATATCCATTCATCTACATATTATGGTAGATAAATAAGTACATTTTTCCGCTCAAGGAGGTGATCACAGATGGACCGTGTGACGCGGAAGAAATCGTTCAACTCTCCATCTCGACCATGTTGTGATCTTGATTTGATGTAAATAGAGAGATTTGTGAATAGAATATCCCCCACTCATTTCAATCAAATTTTCTGCAAACACAGGTATTAACAATCATATTCTGCAAAGTATCACATTCGCGCAGTTTACGGAAAAAAAGAGTTTTGGTTCGTCCTGTATTAACAGATGCGACAGGATTCATCTCTAATCAAAGTTTGAGTTCGATAAAATACTGTTCAATCTCCTTCTCATCAATACAGCGAGCTGTAAATGATGAAAATTCACCAATTGGTACAGACGTGAAGCCATCTGGGGGAGTGAACTGATGATTATTTTTCGTATCATATATATGTGGAGGATATACAATGAACATCTCCTCGTTTTCATAGGCAAAAGCTGATTCCTGCTCAGTCATCAGTTCTTCATAGAGTTTTTCTCCCACACGTTTTCCAATTATTTCTATGGGATGTTCTTCTTCTTTATACCCAAATTTCGGAGCTATTTTTTTCAGCATAACTTTTGCGAGATCGATAATTTTCAACACCGGCATCTTCAAAATGAAGATCTCCATCCCTTTAGCCATCATTCCGGCTTTGATTACAAGATTGACTGATTGTGGAATGGTCAATACA
>NZ_SIJA01000031.1:0-1291 GCF_012062385.1 Methanocorpusculum sp. GPch4
GCAATATACCAGTACGTGTTTCGTTAGGTAGTATTTAGAGTCTTGGATTTGTATCTATTTTGGAATTTGCAGTTTTCGGTGACCCAATTTGCAGATTTCAGTGACTCTTTTCAACTACAAACAAACCAGAGAAAATACCCGAAACTGCCCCAGCCCAAGAAGTCCTTGACAGTAAATCGATTGCCTTACAATCTGCATTTCGTGAAGAAACAACGAATCCTGCATTGCGAAATAAAGCGTCACCGGCAGATAGCGCCCGAGCTGTGTGCGGTATGTCCGCGTGTGCGCAGATGCAAAGCGTTTCGGATCTGGTATCAGAATCATCACCAAAAGTATCTGGAATTCGTTCTGGATATCGTCAATAAATTCCCCGAAAAATACCAACTGGAGGTAGAGTTCATGGCGGAAAAGCAACAATTTGTGCAGATCGTGGACATGACGAGCGGCAAGATTGAACGCATCGTGAACCTGAAAGAGATCGACGCGATGAGCGCGGAAGACAAGCTTGCGCTATCCCGGGAGAAAAACCTGTTTATCGTAACCCACCGCTTACAGCCGATTGTAAGAGTGGAAATGAAAAAATCCGTGATCGAAAGTCCCATGCAATTTAGCGCGGAACCAGAAGCGGAAGAACACGAATTCGTGGTGGAAGAACCCGTGGCAGAGCCGCCGAAGAGCAAAGGCAAAGGACGCCGTAAAAAGGAATAGGGAGAATCATAGCTACCTGGCAAAAAAAAGCTTTTACAAAATTGTGCCATACAAAATTATGGTTCAAAATGAGCCGATATCCCTGCTTTGGCAGTGTATCAGCCCGATAGAGGCATCTCAAACAAAGGAGATAGATTATGTTTACATTGGATGAATTACATCTTGATGAAGCCAAGAAGATAGCCCTGAACCACCGCAAGAAAAAACGTTGTGACGATTGTTATGACCGCGGTTGGATCGGTGTATCCGAACAGAACCTTCTGGTACTTTGCACCCGTTGCGTGGATATGGATGCCGCGATGGAAGACTGGAAGAAGTATGTGAGCGAAAACGAAGAACTTAAAGAGCATTTTGCCGAGCTTTTTGCAGAGCATGCGGAAAATGAAGTGGAAGAAACCCACCCCACCCAACAAGCCTATGAACATAAAAAAGCCCACCCGGTAGGTAAAAACGCCTATGTTCCGGGGCCCAAAAGAACAGGAAGAGCAAAGAAAATCTAAGACATGTATAAAACAATAGATCTCAAAGAAAATCCCCGGGATTTAGAAGCCCGGGTACGCGCATTTTGGGAAGCCCACGATAC
>NZ_SIJA01000032.1:0-73203 GCF_012062385.1 Methanocorpusculum sp. GPch4
CGCGTGGCCGGGACGGCGGAACGAAAAATGCTGGAAAACCCGCGTCGCGGGTTTTCTTTAAAGATTCTCAAATCTTTGTAATAATTATGCAGATTGGTTTTTAATCAGGAGAAAACCCGCGACGCGGGTTTTCCAGCATTTTCCACGCTGGCGTTCCGTCCACGCGGAGCCGATGAGGCGAAGCGTAGGAACGCGGCCGAGGAGTGAAACGACGAGGACAAGAAGACAGCGTAAGGAAAATGCGATTCGCGTAGATTCGCGATTATTCGCGGTGGGATATCTCATGTATCTAAACTTATGTCATACCCTTCACGAATTGAATTGAGAGCACACCGCGTAACTCCTATCAAAAAAAAGAAAAGTTCCTCTGGACGTCAATGATCCGCCAGTCTGAGTTCGTGACGCTCGAGGTATTTTCCGAAGGTCTTTGTGTGCAGTGCATGCATATGGGGCCCTTCGATGACGAGCCGGCGACGCTTGAGATGATGGATGCCTTCATCCGCGAAAACGGTTTTGTCCATGACTTCGCCGGCCGCCGGCATCATGAGATTTATCTCTCGGATCCGCGAAAGACCGTGGCCGGCAAAATGAAAACCATTCTCCGGGTCCCGGTAAAAAAAAGTGTGAGCGGTTATCCGGTTTCCCGGATGAACTGTTCCACTCTGCTGCGGATCTCTTCGGGGGAGAGGGGAATATTCGGCGATGCAGAATTTCCCGGGCGGATGAGCAGATGAACGAACGAAGTTCCTTTGACCACGGCGCTGGATATCTCGCCCGGGGTCGCGGCCCGTTCGACCGAGCCGATCCCCGCCGCACGTGCGAGCATCCCGATATCGGCGGTTTCATACGCCGGACTGATCTGATTCCCGGTGCTGCCGAATGTGCCGTTGTCCAGCGCCAGTATATGCAGATTTTCGCATTTCTGTGCTGCGATCACCGGCAGAACTGCCGAGCCGAGCAGACTTCCGTCTCCGTCTATCACATACACGGGCGTTTTCGGTGAAGAAAACGCACAACCGAGCCCGATCGCGGACGCCTGCATGTAGCTTCCGAGCATGTAGAAGTTCCCTGTCCGGTCCTTTGCCGCAAAGAGTTCCTTGGAAGGAACCCCGATGTTGGAGATGATGACCGCGTTTTCCGGAACCGAGGAAACGATCTCTTTGATCGCTTCAAGCCGGGTGAGCTCCGGTTCGGCGTATCCCGGCAGGAAAAATGTCCGGTCCGGAAGCGAACGTTTCGGGTATGTGATGGGCGCATCCTCCTGAGGGTCCCAGCAGGACGGAAGGATCAGGGCGACATAGGGCGTCTGCTCTGCAAACGCACCTCTGATGACCTCTCTGATCCCTTCCAGATCCTCCGCCGATCTGCAAATCCGGTAGGGAATGTTGTACACATCCAGCAGTTTTGGGAGGGGAGCATTGAACGGGATCTGAGCGCAGATCTTCTCATCGCACACGCCGCGCCAGCTTGCCAGGATCGGCAGAGGGAAGTGATACACGCAGGAAAGCGACAAAAGGGCGTTGAGCATATTCCCAAGCCCCGAGCTCTGGATCGAGACGAGCGGACGTTTGCCGGCGAGGACTACCCCTGCCCCGATCCCGACCCCGTCCTCTTCGCGGGCAAGGTCGATGACCGGGAACTCCGTTTCTAATAGCGCAGTGAACCGCTTGTTTTTATCGCACGGCAGCGAGGCGACCATGTCAACTCCCTCTTCGTGCATGATCTGAAGGACCGTCTCTTCGTTCATAATGCCGGCACCTCTCCTGGATCGACAGTTCTGTAAACGCCTATCTGTGCAATCTCGCAGTCCTTTTTCACCCGCTGATATCCCCCGCCGGTGATATTCAGCAAAATGCTCGCATTTTTCCGGATGGAGCCCTCTTCGGCGGCGGAGATGAGGGACGCAAAGGCAACGGCGGCGGCAGGATCGATGTCGATCCCGTTTTCCGCTTCGGCGAAGATTTTGGCGGCACTCGCCGCATCGCTGTTTTCTACGGCATACATCCGCCCGCCGCAGGATCTCATCGCATCATACACCCCGCCGCGGATCCCGTAGGGGGGCGTACGGTTGGTCAGGACATGGGCGGATACCGCGTTGATGGAGGCCTGCGCATTCGGCATATCCTCATCGAGAATATGATCCCTGCCGGCATTCCATGCACGGACCATTGGAACGAACGGAAGATTTTGTGAAAGATGGAGCTCAGGGAACACACTGCCGAAGCGTCCGTCTCCGATCAGGCGGGCAGTAGCTTCCCATGCGGCGATCCCTCCGGTGCCTGAGCCGACCGCCTGGAAGTAATAGTCGGGCAGTTTTCCTATCGTGACGGCGGCATCGAGCATCACACAGCCCATCCCGTCCCGTCTGGCGATGTTTTTGCCTCCGCCTTCCGGGAAATATCCCGGGGCTTCGCAGATCTTATCGGCCGTTTTGATCGCGTCGGTGTAATCGCCGCGGACCGTGATAAGCCGAATACTGCTGTGATCGAAGTATCCTGCGGTCCAGAGCTTGTCGGCCGAACTTTCCGGTACGACTAAAACGACAGGTGTCCCGAATTCCGCTGACATCTGGGCAAACGCCCGACCAGTGTTTCCGGCGGATGCCACGACCAGCGTTCCCCCTCCTGCCTCTTTCAGTCGGACGATCGTCGGCAAAGCTTCCAGCTCCTTGAACGAACCGGTCGGCACATAACAGCCGCATTCCGGATAGTAGCCGGTAAACGTGATCCAGAGGTTCGGCAGTCCGAGTTCGCGGCAGAGCTCCCGGTTTTGAAAGGTCACGGGCCTTGATCGTGTCGGGACCGAGCCGCGGACTGGGAGCCAGTCACTGAAACGGAATACGCCCGGCAGATTCTTCCGGACGGTCAACTGCGCGGCTGTATATTCTGCACGGACAAAACCCGGATGATTGGGGCAGGCAAGGGTATAATGGTCTTCGAGAAGTTCCCCGCCGGCAAGACAGCGTAATACATAATCACCCATCTAAAACCTCCATTCTCCGGAAGAGATCCGGTCACGAACCAGGGCAGCCGCCCGGTCTCCCCGCACGCGGTCGGACTGGCGAAGACCGATTCGAATATCCGCATCGGGAATATGCAGCGTTCCTGCGTTTGCGGAAAACACCTGATGTCTGCAGACGGTCACGCAGGTCAGGCAGCCCATGCATGCTTTGCCGATCGAGAGGTCGGGCCGGATCGCCGCGACCGGACAGAGATCTTTCGCGCATTCCGTGCAGTCATCCACGCAGCGCGAAGCATCGACACGGACCCGTCGGCCGGTGTTCTGCCAGATATCCGCGTAGGTCGCGGCCGCGAATGGAGTCCTGTTCTGGATGTCGGCGACCGGCAGCGGGATATCCTCGTCGAGAACACGGAGAGCATTCAGCGTTTCGTCATCCAGTACAGGGATCGCGGTCCCGATTGAAGTCAGGCATTCGGCGCCGAGCGCGGTCACAAAACCGCCCATCATATCGGGATGCATGCCCCGCATATCCGCAGAGAGAGAAAGATTCGGTTTCTGCGGCGACGATCTCGTCCCGCACCCAAGGATCAGACCAGGGCCGCCGTTTACGAGTGCTGCCGCTCCGGGGATGTGATAGCGTAATTCCGGATCATTTTCGAGCGGGTTGATCTCCCCGCATCCGGAAACGGACGCGCTCTGCAGATTTGGCTTCATAGGGAAGGTCGAAAAGATCGTGGAGATCTCTTCTTCACTCCGGTTCACAAACCCCATATAATTTTTGAATGCCCCGCGGGTGACGATCAGTCTGGCAGAGGACATATCATTCAGACCTACCTGACGGCGGATCGTTCCCGTGTCGGTAACGATCTCTGCGGTGACCGGCTTTCCTGCGGCAAGATCAGAAAAAAGGTGTCCGCCGCCGTATGAGGGATCGTGTTCTGCATGGGATGTCCCATACACCATACAATCGACATGCCCGTTGCTTTCATTCGGACAGGGGCCGATGAACGCCGGGACCCCGTTCAGCGTCATGGAGACGGCATACCGGAAGGTTCCAGGCGCTCCGGCCTGGAACGCGAGAACCGCGGATGTCCCGGACATCACCCCAAATGTTCCGCAGGTCACCACGTCCACGTCGTCCGGTGTGATGGTTTCTCCCTTGCGGATACGTTCCTTGAGGGTTTTTGCCGTCATGACGACCGCGGTTTTGTCGGCGATTTTCCGGTTGATTTCTGCAAGCGTTTTCATAATATCACGATCCCCTCCACTCTGACGTGGAGGCCGTAGGATTTCTGCAGGATCATATTGACGATACCGGTGTGCGTCCGGTCCATCATACAGAATCCCGGCAGGAACGGATGCCGGACTCCAAACTGCGGGGGCCGGGCGACGACCCTGGCCACTCCCTCGAATCCGATCATATGGTACATCTTCAGATCAATGATATCAGTGTTGTCCCGGGAAAAGGCGGGACCGACCACATGGCCGGTGATCAGCCCGGTGATATGATCCGCTTCGATGACCCGAATGACATGCTGGACTGGGCATCCCGCTCCCGCCGGTCTGCCAAGAACGATATCGCCTTTTTTGATCTCCTCACGTTCGACCAGATCGGGTCGAAACGGCAGAAGGATTTTTCGTGCGGAGGGCTCGTTTGGGAGCGCGGAAATCACGAAGTCGTACGGAGCATTGCAGACATCCGTGCCGGAGTATGATGTTGCCAGTTCTCTGCAAGTGTATTTTGGAACATCCTCATGATAATACGGGCAGGCGGCAAGGTTTTTCAGGCCGGAAGCCGCCTGGCTCATGAATGCTTCGCAGCTTTCCGCTCCGCAGGCTCCGCAGTCCTTTCCCGGCGGTGTCCAGCCCATCAGTCACCCCGGTAGATACTGTCGGGAGCGTCGATTTGACGGATGACCCCGAAATGTTCCTGCCATCCGATCTCCTTTTTCCCGATGCAGATCGTGCAGACGCCAAGCGGCGGGACCCCGCGGAGCATATCCTTGTCTAACGGAGCGGGCGGCATATCCGCGATCACTTTATTGAGATACCGCATCCCGGTCCCTTGGACGGCGTTGGTTTCGATGATGTCGATATTCGGCGCGACCTCTTTGATCCGCTCGCGGAAGACCTCTTTTTCCGCCTGGGAAACAAGATCGATCTTTGTTACTACGGCCACGTCCGCGAGGGCGATCATCGGGGCCATTTTTAGCGGAGCATGCGTTCCCGACACGGCCGAGATAACGCAGAGGCCAAGCGAATTTTTGGTGTAGGGAGTACAGCGCAGACAAAGGCCCGCACTTTCATAGAGCAGATACTCGGCCCCGATCTGTTCTGCCCACTCCATCGCGTCGCGGATAACCATGATCCCCATATGATCCGGGCACATATCTCCTGAATACACTTTTTTCGTGGGGATGCCGAACTCGGCAGCGAGTTCTTCGTCTTCCCATGCCTGCACCACATCGATTTTTAGGTATGCGGCTTTTTTCGGGTCAGGCAGACTCCTAATGATCTGTTTGACAACCGCGGTTTTTCCGGCGCTTGGCGGTCCTGCTATGGAGATCAGCTTTACGTTCATGCCTGGACTCCTTCGAGCCCGCACAGGAGTTCGCCTGCACGAATGCGTTCCCGCAGATTTGTTATTTTCGCATCCATTCGGGCGATCTCCGCAAGTGTCTCCTCCTCTTCACGGCCGGGGGTCAGGATCTTAGTTACGGCACCGTTCTCCATGACGATCCGCGTTCCCGTGAGGAGAGCAACGTAGGGGTCGTGGGTCACGAAGATAATGGCCTTCTTTTCTTCACGCAGAACTTCGATGACCCGGTCTTTGAAGATGCCGGCGTTTTCCACTTCATCCAGTAAAATGATCGGCGTGTCGGAGATGATGATAGCGTCGGCAATAAAAAGCGATCTGGTCTGCCCGCCGGAAAGAGCGCTCATCCGCATATGCGGCAGGATTTTTTCTCCGGTAAACTCGTTTGCGATGCGGATGGTCTTCTCGACAATACCCTCTCCGTCCAGTTTGCGTGAACGGATATGCATTGCCAGAAACTCGGAGACGACCAGATCGGCAAGGCATTTGGTATTCTGGGTGATCATGGCGATGGGTTTTCTGGCTGGATCGCGGACCAGAGCCTCGCCGGGTTCGCTGCCGTTGATCAAAATCCGGCGGTTCGTGACGGTGTCTCCCTGGGCGAACACTTCGATGTCGTTGATGAACGCGGTTTTTCCCGAACCTGTCGGACCGACGATGGAGAACGTGTCGC
Source organism: Methanocorpusculum sp. GPch4 (assembly GCF_012062385.1). Lineage (NCBI taxonomy): Archaea > Methanobacteriati > Methanobacteriota > Methanomicrobia > Methanomicrobiales > Methanocorpusculaceae > Methanocorpusculum > Methanocorpusculum sp. GPch4. The sequence goes on from NZ_SIJA01000032.1 coordinate 6,231, forward strand.
CCGGGCGGATAACGATCTCATCAAATCCCTCTATTTTTCCATCACGGGTGGTTCCGGGAAGGATGGTGAGGGACTCTATCTCTGTTCGTGAAGAAGACATACCTGATACTATCAACTTGACGCATAATAATACTTTATCTCTAAGGTAGAATTGTTGGTCTTTTGAGATATCTTACGTCATAAAATTATCTTAAATATAATAAAAGAGAATCGCGTCAACTTAATTCATTGAAGCTACGATGGATTGATCAAATCATTTTCAATCAGTATTTGCCATGTGACCTGGTATTAGTGTAATTTCATATGGATTATACGAAATTATATGATAAAAGCCGAGGTTTGGTCAGCCTGAATTTGGCAGTTAGTGGAAATACCACATAATGAGCACCTCTGAGCATTTGTCATAAGCCCTGATAAACGCCCTCGTGAGTCACGTACTTTTTAGAATAGGACGTACGCGGTCTGATTTCGACCGAAAAAAAACTGAGGTACTTATGGGATGCAATGCGATTTCGTTTAAGGCATTCATGTTTCCACACCTAAAATATTTCTTCCCGAATTGAATCCACACCAACACCGCGTAACTCCTATAGAATACATCACCAATATTCCATACATTTATCTAATTATGGGGTGCGGGAGGGCGACTCCGGCGCGGAGCCCGACGCGGCGGAGATATCCCATTCCCCATGGCCCATATATGTTTTCAGGTAGTTCGAAGGAGATGGAATATTCAGGTATTACGTACGCGGTGTTGGGGGTGTATTCACTTCGGAAAGTATTAGATTGTGATCATACTCCCAAGCTGCTTCCGTTCTGACTATTCAACGACAGATTCGCTAAGCAGAACGTTAACGTGAGCCTTGGACATAAGATATTCCCACCGCGTCGGGCTCCGCGCCGGAGTCGCCCTCCCGCACCCCTTAATCAGAAAAAAGGAAAGAGATGTGGGTGAAATATATTTGCCAACTGTCAAATTCAGGTGTCACACCGTCTGCAGCCCGACCAAGCAAAAAAAGATTTTCGGGAAAAAACAGGTTAGAAAAAGTCCAGCGTCGCCTGCTTTGGGGCGAGCTTTTTTTCTTCCGGAGGTTCTTCGAGCGGCAGTTCTTCTGCAGCCGGCGGCGTTTCCGGGACGGGGGGTTCCTGCATTCGAAGTGCCTCCAGCTGCTCCTCGAGTTTTCGCATCTCCGCCCTCTTTGAAGCCGCCATTTTTTTGACCTTTGTGTCCCGTTCTTTTGCGGCCTGCTGGACTGTCTTTACCGCGGCGGCAGCGGCGGCCTTGTCATGCAGAACGATTCCCATCTGATCAACGTCGAGGTTGTGGCGTTCGCAGAATGCTGCAGGATCCTTTTCGGCAAACCGGGAAAGCAGATCCAGATACTGGCTCTGGATCTGACTCTCCGGAATACTGTATCCTTCCGCAAGCGACGCCGCGAGTGTTCGTCTGACCGCTTTTTGTTTCTTTGCGGTGCTCATCCGTTTCCAGCGGGAAGGCGGCATGATCCGGGTCCGAAAGCCGGCGCCTGCGTTTTCCGAAGCGACTCCGAGCGTCATCATCGACGTGGCATACCGCCAGAGGGTGAAATACTGGCGCCGCATCGTTCTTCCCAGATACACATCGGCCCGCGAGATCCTGCCGTATGCCCGGATCCGCCGTTTGGGGTCATGCATCAGCGGGATCGACTCCTCGATCCACTGCATGACAGAGTCGGGTTTTTCGTCGCATTCGAAGGAAAGTTTCTGCAGTTCGCGGTCCGGTGCCCCGGCAAAAACGCCGCCGACTAAATCAAAGATCGTTGCCCGTTCATCCTTTTGGGCAGTATTGATATCTCCTGCGGAGATGCTCGTCTTCCCGGTCGAGGAGCCAAACAGCATGTTTACGGCAGTACGCATATCCCCTGCCGAACTTTCCGCGATCGCTGAAAGTGCGTCTTCCCCGCAGGCGATCTCTTCGAAGCGGCAGATCTCCTTCATCCGTTTCTGCAGCGTAGAGACACCGATCGCCCTGAAAGGGACCGGATCGCAGAGTCTGCGGATCGAATCGGAAACCCCGTATGCATCGTTTGCGATCAGAACGATCGGCTGTTTTGCATCTTTCAGAATATCTGCGATCGCCCGGGCTCCCCCTCTGTCCGCATTTCCCTCGAGGTTATCCACCTCGTCGATGATGATCAGTTTTCGTCCGGCGCCAAACAGACTGGTCGTTGTTGACGAGTTTCCGGCGACCCGTTCGATGATCGCTTTCGTGCGGGCATCCGAGGCGTTCAATTCAAGAACTTCCCAGTCCATATCGCGGGCAAGAGCAAGGGCTGCTGAGGTTTTTCCAATACCCGGTTTCCCCGTAAAAAGCAGCGGGCGTGAGTCCGGCGTCCAGGTCTTGGCCCAGTCAACTATCTGTCTGACCGCGGATCCATTGCCTAAAATATCGGCAAGATGCATCGGGCGGTACTTCTCTGCCCAGTCCATGTTCGTTACTGTAGATATGGGTCGTCTGAAGATAATAACGGTTGGGAAAAGCCCGGGATCGGCAGGACGGCAGATCCTGGAAAAATATTTCAGGGGCTGATCATCATCGTGTTTTTCAAAACGACACGGGTGATGAACTCGGCGTAGATGCTGTTTTTGGTGAAAGCCGCTTCTTCTTTGCCTTCCCGTTCATATACCGAAAGCACCTCCTTTCTGTCTGCATAGATGACCTCCTTTACAGGCATCGAAAGTTTTCTCAAAAGCGGCGGCGAAAATAGGGAATCTTTTGTATCTTCATCCGCGAAATAACACTGAAAAGGAATGCTGTTCGCGGTTTTTCTGCTGCTGACGATACAGCTGACGCGGATGCGTTTTTCTGCCCGGGCAATATCTTCAGCATACAGCTGATAAAATACAGGATCATCGGAGATGATGAGAAGTTCGTTTTTTGCTGTCCTCAGAAGATAACGGATGTGATTTTCCACACCCCACCCGGTCCTGATGTTATAGGTCTGGCCGGGCTGATCTGGGCAGGCAAGGGCAGCATAGGTCTCAAGAGCCATACCCAGCATGTCATACCTGATGACTGCCTCTTTTTTCAGCCGTTCCATGGTGTATGGAATATCAGCAGTACGGTAACGGACCGGAGACCGTCTGTTTGAAATGATAAAACCCTTTTTTTCCAGAGAACCCAGTGTTTCATACACGCGTCCCCGGGGAATCAGTGTGGTCTCGTGGAGTTCTCTGGGGCTTGCAGAGTGGATGCAGGCGAGTATGAGATATATTTTTGCCTCATACTCGCTCAGCCCGATCCCTTTCAGCTGGGCTATCATATTATCTTCAAACATATACCCACATTAACAAGGTATATTTACCATACGTAACGATATAATTTATCCTGCCCTGTACCTGTTAAAACACAGATATTATCATTACAGAAGGGGAATAAATAGACAAGACACAGACTGGGGGCAGCATACCCAGTTTCTTCAATTTCAAGAGGTGATTCAACCATTATGTCTGCAGACACATATACTCCCGAATCCGTTTCAAACGCCGTCAGACAGTATGACGGAGTACGACGCAAAAAAGCAATAGGAAATCTCGTAAAAACCCTCCACATCGACAACATCGATGTCGTTGCTTCCTACGGTGAAGATGCGGCGGTGATACAGAACGGTCGTTCGGCTCTTCTTCTGGCTGCAGACGGAATTTGGAATCAGCTGATGGATCTTGATCCCTACTGGGCGGGATACTGCTCGATCCTGGTCAATATCCATGATATAGCAGCTATGGGCGGCCGGCCTATCGCGATGGTTGATGTTCTCTCTGCAAAAGATGATGAACTCATGGACAAGGTCACACGGGGCATGTGCGATGCGGCAAAAGCGTTTGATGTACCGGTGGTCGGCGGCCATCTCCATCCCGACGCCCCGCACAATGTCATCGACGTTTCGATCCTCGGGATCGCCGAGCTGGATAGTGTGATCTACAGTACGACTGCAGAACCGGGCGATGCGATCATCGTCGCGATCGATCTGAACGGCAGGATCCATCCGAATGCGGGGATGAACTGGGACTCGGTCACGATGAAGGATCCTAAACTCCTCAGGTCCCAGATCGCGGTGATGAAAACGCTCGGCGAACGTCATCTGCTGACGGCAGGAAAGGATATCTCGAATCCGGGCATCATCGGAACGCTCGGCATGCTTCTTGAGTCCAGCGGTGTCGGGGGTCTGATCGATCTTGATGCGATCCCCCGGCCGGATCTGCAGAAGCTCGGTATCGGATTTGAGCAGTGGGTCCGTATGTATCCCGGAATGGGGTTTGTTGTAACGGCAAACCAGAGTTCCGTCGAGCAGGTCTGTCAGCTGTTTAGAAAAGTCGGTATGGCCGCCCAAGTCATCGGAACGGTGACCAACACCCGCAAACTGGTTCTGCAGAAAGGAGCCGAGCAGACCACGCTCTTCAACTTCTGTGTTGAGGGCATAACCAATATTACAACTGTATGATAACGCTTGGGATAGGCTGCGGAGCTGACGCCGGAAAGGTTTTGGCTAGTGCAGAAAAGGCAGCATCAGAGGATGTCCGTGTCCTCTGTTATAGTTATCTTCCGCAGAACGAATCGGCTTATGTCGGTTCGATCTTTTCGGATCGTCCGCACGCAGCGCTGATCGATGATCTGTGCGCAGGAAAGATCGACGGCGCCGTTCGCGGCACTCTCCCGGCAAATGAGACCCTAAGATATCTGAAGACCGCATACGGGGTCCCCCGTCTGGAACGGATAGCCTTGCTGGAAACGGTACATGGCGACCGGTTTTTCCTCGCACCGGTCGGTGTTGATGAGGGGTGGAGTGTGGAAGAGAAGGCGGATCTGGTGGTCCGGGGAAGAAAACTTGCACAAAGGTTCGGCATGTCTGATAAGACCGCTGTCCTTTCCGGCGGGAGGACAGGCGACATCGGCAGACACCCGGTCGTTGACAGATCGATCCGGGATGCGATCCTGGTTGCGGAACAGACCGGCGCCGTGCACTGTGAGATTTTGATCGAGGATGCCGTGAAAGAGTTTGGGGTCATCATCGCCCCGGACGGCATATCCGGGAACCTGATTTTTCGCACACTCACGTTTCTTGGAGCCGGAATCGGGCATGGTGCGCCGGTTACGAATATTCCCGGCGTTTTTGTCGATAGTTCGCGCGCCTCGTCCGGATACGTCCCTGCCCTGAATCTGGCAGCGGCCCTGGCAAAAAATAATACCCGATAATCCTGACCCGATTGATGATCCAGGTTAAAATTGAGACCTGATCGCAAATCCGGGCATAATCGTTAAGCAGAATCTAAAATAACCTTGAAAAACCTTCTGTATGATAAAAATGGCCAATACTGGCATAGTTTTATATATTATTTTGAACCATTTTTTGTTTGAGAATAATTATGGCAGACTTACCAAAAGCAGCAGTCGTCAGACTTGCAAAGAAAGCCGGCGCAGTTCGCGTGGGCGAAGATGCAGCAGATGCATTAGTAGCAAAAGCAGAAGCCTACATTGAAGCTATCGCAAAGCAGGCATTCGAACTTGCCCAGCACGCCGGCAGAAAGACCATTAAGGCAGAGGACATCGACCTCGCCACAAAAGAATAACCAGATTTTGTGTGGTGTGCGGGTCTAAGATTCCCGTGCATAAAACAAGCCCAGGCTTGATTATTTTACACGGGCGGTTTCCTTTGAAGCCCCCCGATTTTCTCTTAAGAGAGTATTAAAAAAGTCAGAGGGTTCCTTTTGTACTTGGAACCGCGGTCTCGCCGGGACGAACTGACAGAGCTTTCCCGAGAGCTATGCCAAAAGCCTTAAAGATCGCCTCGCATTTGTGGTGATCGTTCACGCCTGAGAAGATCACATGGGCAGTGATTCCTGCATTGGTACAGAAACTATAGAAGAAGTGTTCGAACAGATCGTTTGGAATACTTCCTGTCGAGATGCCGGTGAAGGAACCATCCATGACAAGATATCCTCTGCCGGAGATATCCAGTGCCGCAGTAGCGCGTGATTCGTCCATGGGGACGATCGCGTGGGCAAACCGCCGTATGCCGCGTCCTTCGCCGACAGATTCTTTGACGGCCGTTCCAAGAACGATCCCGATATCCTCGATCGTGTGATGACAGTCGACCTCAAGATCGCCTTTTGCCTCAACGGTCAGCGAAAAGCCGCCGTGGCGGGCAAAGGCGTTCAGCATGTGGTCCATAAATCCGATACCGGTCGACATAACGACGGTTCCGGGCGTATCCGGGTCGAAAACGACCCTCACGGCGGTCTCTTTTGTCTCTCTGCTTTTCTCAACTGATCTCATAATGCTGCCTCCAGCGCCTCTTTCAAGGTGATCTTTCCGCTGTACAGGGATGAACCAAGAACGCAGCCGGATGCTCCCAGCTCTTTGAGAGAGCGAACGTCCTGTGATGATGACACCCCGCCGGCGATGACGACTGGAATGCTGACGGCATCCAGAAGTTTTTGGACGGGGGCACGGTCGATTCCGGCCTGTTTCCCCTCCACATCCACATTGGTGTAGAGAAGAGAGCCTGCACCCAGTTCCTCGAACTTTTCTGCCCAGCCGATAAAGTCGCCTGCCAGTTCCTGCCATCCGGAAACGGCGATCTCACCGTTTCTTGCGTCCACGCCTGCCATAATGCGCTCACTGCCGAACTCCTGACTTAGCGTCCTGATAACGGCAGGGTCCTGAGTGGCGAATGTGCTGAGAATGATCCGGGAGACTCCGCAGTTCAGCCAGCCGCGGGCATCTTCAAGACTGCGGATGCCTCCGCCGACCTGAACGAAGACGTCGGTCATCTCGACCACCTCGCGGATCATCGCGGCATTCGTGCTGCTCGCCGCAAATGCCCCGTCCAGATTGACGACATGAAGATTTGCCGCGCCTTCAGCGATCCAGCGGCGGGCATTGTCGATAGGTGATCCGTAGACTGTTGCCGTCAGCCGGTCTCCGCCGACAAGCTGCACACAGTTCCCGGAGAGTATATCGACCGCCGGGAAAACTTCCATCTTATCTCACCATCCGGGTGATGTCCAGAACAAGGATATCCCTCGCTCCGGCGCGTTTCAGCAGATTGATCAGCTGATACACTTTGTTGGTAGAAACGACGGCGTGAAGAGCCACGGAATCGGAGCCGGCGATATCCATAATGGTCGGACCTCCAAGCCCGGGGATCAGCGATTTGATCTCCTCAAGTTTTTCGCGTTTGACATTCAGCATCAGATAACACTGACCTTTTGCCGCGATCACGCTCTCGAAGGCAAGAAGGATCTCTTCGATCTTTTCATGCTTTTCTGTGAGCGAAGTTTTGTTCGCGATCACGTTGGTCGTGCTTGCGAGAATCTCTTCAACGATCCGGAGTTTGTTGACTTCAAGGGTCGTTCCAGACGAGGTCAGATCGGCGATGGCGTCGGCGATGCCGAGGTGGGGTGCCGCTTCGCATGCCCCGGAAACCTCGATGATATTCACATCGATGGATCTTTCGGCAAAGTAATCTTTGCAGATATTTGGAAATTCGGTTGCAATCCTGATCCCGTTCATCTTTTCGACCGAGGTGATCGGGGATTCCTGAGGTACAGCGATCACGAGTTTGGCTGAGCCGAAGTTCAGGTCCAGAAGGCAGGCGACGTCTGCACGGCGTTCCGCGACCATATCCAGCCCGGTGATGCCGATATCGGCAACACCTTTAGCCACGTATTCGGGGATATCGATCGGCCTGACGAACAGGACCTCGATCTCCGGATCTATGGTCTTTGCGATAAGCTGGCGTGAACCGGTCATGTTGATATGGATGCCTGCTTTATCCATCAGATCATTGATCGGCTCTGCTATACGGCCCTTATTTGGAATCGCCAGACGTATTTTTGCCATAATTTCAGAAGGTCTTTAATTTTCCGTCGATGACGAGTCTGGTGATATCAGTGATGTTCTCCAGACGCTTGTTGACGATCTCTTCAACTTCGGGTGCGAAGTCCTTGAATGTGTATCCGCGTTTGGTTATGCACTGAACGCTTGCGATGTGCGGGTAGTCGATCGGGTGACCGATCTGGGAGAGAAGTCTGACGTACATCTCTTCGATACCATCGACTTTCTGGCATGCTTCCTTTGCGATTTCCGTGGAAAGCAGGTTGTAGATCTTGCCGATATGGTTGATCGGGTTTTTACCGGAGGTGGCTTCCATGGACATAGGTCTGTTCGGCGTGATAAGCCCGTTGCAGCGGTTTCCGCGTCCGACGGATCCGTCGTCGCCCATCTCAGCAGAAGTGCCGTTCACGGTCAGGAAGACCGAGGTCGTCTTTTTGCGGATGATATCTGCGGTGTTGATCTCAACTTTGACTTTTCTGTCGGTGTACTGTCTCGCGACCTGAGTGAAGGACTCCGCCATCTTCTCTTTCATCTCGACATACTCGTCGATCCCGGAACAATACCGGTCGACCATAGCGGAAGCTACGGTAATGGTGATCGTGTTGATATCTCTGAGTCCCATGAGTTTGAGATCGTAGCCGACCATCGGGTTTTTCGGGCGGAATTCATTGGCGATGTATTCGTCAAGGCCGAGGATGATCTGCTCGACCTGAGAGAAGGGTGCATGACCAACACCAAAAGAGGTGTCGTTTGCACGCGGAACTGCTGTGTGGCCTTTCTTTGTGTGGAACACATCACGCAGATCGGTGGAACCGGTTCCCATACGGCAGTCGACGATGACATCCGTCTCCATATTGAACGTGGGGATAGTCTGTCTCAGATAAGCGCGCGCCGCTTCTACAGCGATGGCGTCGGTTGCGAATACTTTGTCGCCGAACTGACGGGTAGCTCTTCCTGTAAGGAGGAAGTAGATCGGTTTGATGATTTTGCCGCCGCCAAACTGCGGTCTGGACTCGCCTGCGACGACTTCTCCCTGATCGGTGTTGTGGTGAAGGACAGCACCATCGCACTCTTCCATATATTCTCTGCAAAGTGCCCGGGAAATCGCTTCGGCAACCCCGTCAGCAATACTGTCGGGGTGACCGATGCATTTGCGTTCGACGAGTTCGACTTTCTGCTTTTCCATTGGAGTCTGAGAAAGATGGGTGATACTGATATTTCTCTTCATTTTTGAATCACTTCAGAATAATCTGATGTTTGAATATAAAAAAGATTGTATTGCAAATCAGAAAATTTTGCATCATTGCGGATCGACGGGAAATAAACGATCTTTGCAGACTAAAACGATCCCGCCGTTTTACAGAACCAGTCTGACGTCTGTCCGGATCTGGGCAACGGACTTTCCGCCGACGAAAACACGGATGACGCCGCCTGACTCGGAGACAACGATGCCGACTGCATGTACTACTTTGGTGATCGCCGCGGTGGCAAGATGTCGGCCGCCAAGTCCGCTTTGCAGGTTCGCATCCCGGCTGTCTGCATCGAGGTATCGGCCGGAGGCGGCGATGATCCCTTCTTTATCGATGATGAACACGCCGTCGAGCTGGGCAAACTCCTTGACGCTTTCCCAGTTTTCCCTGATCTTTATATCACGGACCTCTTTTGGATGGCCTTCATACGGGTTCAGGACACCCTGATGGGACCAGCGTTTCAGCTCATCGATGTCTCCCACGATGAACGCAGTGCCCACCGATCTGCCTTCACGTCCGTCATGGGCGAGTTCAAGCGCGAGCATCAGAACGGCATGCAAAGCTTCCGGTTCGACGATGTGGGCATAGTCCCCTACAGAGAAGGAGTTCTCCTGGCTCCCCACATCATAGATGAGCAGGGCATACGGGAACGCGGCGACAACGGTCCCGCAGTCCGCTTTGGTCAGGATCTTATACTGGAGGACAGCGTCGACGATCTGATTGGAACAGTAATCCACGAGTGCCAGCATACTGTGATCACGCAGGATCTCCGGCTGGATATCAACCACATGAACGGTCGGCGTATCAATCACGATATCATCCTCTTTCGGGAGAAATGAGATTACGGCAAGTGCGTTCACCGTTTTTGCCAGATTGTCCGCGGCTAATAGAAGATTTCTGTTCTTATCATTCATCACATACTCCTGATGAGCGCCGGGATCTCTGACGGACGTGTTGCAACCGGGATGTCGAGTCCCCGCAGACGTTCGATCTTGGACGCGGCATCTCCTTCTCCTCCTTCGACGATCGCGCCGGCATGCCCCATACGTTTCTCTTTCGGGGCGGAAACCCCGGCGATATACGAAACGATCGGCATGCCGAGATCCAGCGCACGGCGTGCGCCGTCGATCTCCAGACTGCCGCCAACTTCGCCGATCAGAACAATGGTCTTTGTCCGCCCGTCCGCATGGAACTCATCCACAACTTCGGAGAAAGTCTGACCTATGACGGCGTCTCCGCCTATTCCTATGATCCCGGACTGACCGAGACCGGCAGATGTGAGTTCGGCAATGACCTGGTATGTCAGGGTGCCGCTGCGCGAGACGACACCTACATCTCCTTTCATACAGAGATTTGCCGGAATGATACCCAGTTTGCATTCGTCTGGTACAAGCATGCCTGGACAGTTGGGGCCGATGACCCGTGATCCGCGGGAACCGGCATAGGCCACTGCCCGCATGATGTCATGAACCGGAACATGTTCGGTGATCGTGACGATGGTGGGGATGCGTGCATCGGCGGCCTCCATGATGGCGTCGCCGCATCCGCCGGCCGGAACGAAGATGACCGAAGCTCCGATTTCATGTTCCTCTGCTGCGTCCATAACCGAGTTGTAGATCGGGACGCCGAAGACCTCCTGACCGGCTTTTCCCGGCGTCATGCCGGCAACAACCCCGGTGCCGCCCACCTGTTTTGCATAGGCGTTCATCAGATTGATGTGGAATTTTCCCTGAGAACCGGTCGCTCCCTGCACAAGGATGCCCGTGTTTTTTCCTGCATAGATCATTGTACTGCCTCCACTGCCTGGCGAATCGCCGCGTCCATCGTGTCGGACATGACGTATCCGCACTCCTGAAGAAGTCTGCGGCCTTCTTCTTCATTTGTACCGGCGATCCGAACGATCACCGGCTGCGGGACGCCTGCCTCGATGATTCCTTTGGCGACCTCGTCACAGCGGGTGATCCCGCCGAGAAGATTGACCACGATCACTTTTACGCCCGGCATGGATGCAACCAGTCTGACCGCATACATGACCCGGTCCGAAGCCGCTCCACCGCCGACATCCAGGAAGTTCGCGGCTTTGCCGTGATAATGCGAGATGATATCGAGGGTCGCCATGGTTAGACCCGCGCCGTTTCCGATCACGCCGATGTCTCCGTCCAGTTCGACATAGGAAAATCCGTGTTTTTCGGCCTCTGCCTCGCGGGGGGTAAGATCTCTGTTCTCGGAGATTCCCTGACGGATCAGAGCATTGTCATCCAGAATGATCTTGCCGTCTGCTGCGAGAATGCCTTTTTGCGTCATCACCAGGGGATTGATCTCTGCAAGAACGGCATCCTTGGACAGGAAAACGGCAAAAAGATCACGAACGATTTTACCTATTTCTTTTGGGGCGTTACCTATCACGTTTCGGACGATGAAATCCGGAAGGGTGACAAATGACGGATCCACATACACGCGGCGGAGTGCCTCGGGTCGTTCTTTTGCGAGTGTCTCGATCTCGACACCCCCTTCACTGGAGAAGAGGATCAGCGGCATCTTTTTTGCACGGTCGATCGTAATACTCAGATAATATTCATGCGAGATCTCGAGCGCCTCTTCAACCAAAATTTTTTCGACGGAAAGTCCCTTGATCGTCTTGCCGAACAGATCGCGGGCGACCTCGGAGATGTTCTCCGCTGTTGCCGGAAGGATGCCGCCGGCTTTCCCTCTGCCGCCGACATCGACCTGAGCTTTGAGGACGACCTTTTCCGCGACTTTTTCCAGAGCCGGTTTTGCCTCTTCGGCGGAGTTGATCAGAACGCTTTTTGGCACCGGGATACCTGATTCCCGGAAGATCTGTTTTGCTTCATATTCACGGAATTTCATTGCTGACTCCTGACAAGTTCCTGCCCGATCGCAAGTGCCCGTTTGTTATTCTCTTCTGTGCCTTTGGGGACACTGTCCAAAACCGCGTGTTCAAGCGCATCGTAGGACACGATCCCGGTTGCTTCGAGGATCCCGCCGAGCATGATAACGTTGGCAAACACGGTTTTTCCAAGCTGGGATTTTGCTTCTGCGGTTGCAGGCACCTCATAATATCTGCATGCCGGCCGGCTCGTCACATAGCCCGGATCGAGAAGCATCACGGCATCATTTTTCACATGTGAGCCGTATTTATTGTATGCCTCCTGGGACATAATGGCATACACATCCGGATCCGTTACCTTGGGATAATGGATCGGGTCATCCGAGATGATCACTGCGGAGGCAGAGGCGCCGCCGCGTGCCTCGGGACCGTAACTCTGGGTCTGGACAACATGCTTATTCCCATACAGGGCGGCCGCTCTTCCGAGGATGACCGCCGCCGTGATGATCCCCTGCCCGCCAAGACCGGAGAACCTTATCTCGGATTTCATTTCGCCGCCTCCACGCCGAGCGGGGGATTGTTCCTGCGGACAAACTGACCGACAACGAACTTTTCCGGAGAAAGCTGAATCCCTTTGGCCGCATCGCGGTCTGCTTTGACCTTCAGGACAGCATTTTCTCTGAACATGTCGATCATCTGAGTCACCTGACGCATCTTGTTTTTACTGCCGAACGAAGTCGGACACTGGGTCATGACCTCGATGAACGAAAGACCCGGGGTCTCGAGTCCGGTTCTTATCGCCTCGGTCAGCTCTTTTACATGGAAGGAGGTCCAGCGTGCAACATAGTTTGCTCCTGCGGCCTCTGCTAACCTGCAGAGATCGAATGCCTGCTCCTGCATACCGTACGGGGTCGTTGTGCTGATAGCGCCATACGGAGTGCAGGGACTTCCCTGACCGCCGGTCATGCCGTAGATGTTGTTATTCATACAGATCACGGTTATATCGATATTTCTCCTGCATGCATGGATGAAGTGGTTCCCGCCGATCGCTGAACAGTCCCCGTCCCCGGTAAAGATGATCACATGCTGGCGCGGTTTTACGAGTTTCAGACCGGTCGCAAAGGCGAGGGCCCGGCCGTGGGTCGTATGCAGCGAATCGGATGAGGTGTATCCCGCAGCACGGGAAGAACAGCCGATACCGGAGATGAACGTCGTCTCCTCCTGTTTGTAGTCCAGCTCTTCAACTGCTCTCAGCGTGCAGTTGATGACCGTTCCGTTGCCGCATCCCGCGCAGTAGATGTGGGGGAGTCTGTCCTGCCGATACCAGTCTTCCAGATTCATAAGCACACCTCGGTCACCGGTTTTTTCACGGTTTTTGCGATCTCCGCTGCTTTAAGCAGTTCGGCCGGCGTATGGAGGGCTCCTCCGAGTTTCGGCACGACAACGATCGGAATGTTGGTATGCTGGCGTACCTCTTTTGCGATCTGCCCAAGATTCATCTCGGGGATGATGAACGCTTTGGCGTTTTTGAATGCAAGCAGGGATTCATCGGGGAACGGCCAGACGATACGCAGATTCAGATGGCCGTAGGTATCGGGAACATCGTGGAGGAGCTGACGGACCGTACGGGTCGGAGCTCCGTACGAGATGAAGACCAGCTCTGCGTCCGGGTTGACGATGTCGACATCGGCGATCTCGTTTCTGAAGTCCTCGATCTTTCGGACCTGACGGCGAACCAGTTTCTCGTGGATCTCCGCAGAATCGGTCGCAGGATATCCTTTTTCATTATGGGTCAGTCCGGTGATATGGACATTGTGACCCATACCGAAGGTAGCAAACCCGGGGACCCCGTTCTCGTCCGGGGCGCAGGGAAGTTCTCCCTCTTTGAGCTCGCGGCGGGGTATGATCTCCACATTGCTGTGCAAAGTGATCTTTTCCCGCATATGTCCTATGGTCTCATCCGTCATCAGGAAAACCGGTGTCCTGAACCGGTCGGCAAGATTGAATGCTTTGACCGTCAGATCATACATTTCCTGAACGGAAGACGGAGAAAGTGCGATCACGCTGTAATCCCCGTGCGAGCCGTATCTGCACTGAAGCATATCGCCCTGGGCAGCCATCGTCGGCTGACCAGTGGAGGGGCCGCCGCGCTGAACATTCGCGATCACGATCGGTGTTTCAGTGAAGGCAGCATAGCCGATATTTTCCATCATCAGGGAAAAGCCGGGTCCAGACGTCGCGGTCATCGTCCGTGCGCCGGCCCAGGAACCTCCGATGATCGCGGCGGCGCTCGCAAGTTCATCCTCCATCTGGACGAAGGTCCCGCCGATTTTTGGCAGACGGACCGCCATACGCTCGGCGACTTCTGTTGAGGGGGTGATAGGATAGCCGGCGAAAAATCTGCATCCGGCAGCCAAAGCTCCTTCTGCGCAGGCAACATTACCATTCAGGAAATCAGTTTTGTCCGTCAATATTCAATCACCACTTTCTGAGGCTCGAAGGGTTTTTCATCAATCCAGGATATTGCCTGGTCCGGACATATCATCTGACACATTCCGCAGAGCTGACGACCATAGAGCTTCTGCAGACGGCAGTTTGTACACCTTTCCGGGTGATCCAAAACCGGGATGATGTAGCCGCGTGAACCTGGTCTCTTTCCTTCCTGGAAAATTCCGTAAGGACAGACTTTCGTACACATATTGCAGCCTTTACACCGGCGTTCATTGATAACGAGCTTCATTATTAATACTATTAATATTATGAGTCTTTAACAGGCTAAAAGTTCTTCCGTTGAGTATGCCGGAGGCATCTCCTTCTGCAGACATCTGCGTGAAAAAACCTCCAGCCCCCCTCTGTATAGAGAATGATATGGGGTCCTATGGGAATCCTTATCCATTTCTAAAAGAAGAATTATTAAGAATAAGAGGGATACGCTTGCAGAAAAATGTCAGAACCTCACTACGACTTGAGCTCAAAGACAAACCCGGGCAGTTACTTGCTGCAATAGAACCAATATCCAAAAGCGGGGCAAATATCATAACAATCTCCCATCAGCGCGACACGAAGTCAGTCAATGGGGCCTTAATTGTCGACATCGTCATATCACTTCCAGAAAAACGGCTCGTGGAACTGATGGACGCTCTCCGTGCAAACGGCGTTGCCATCGTCCGGATCGGGACCGAACATCTTACCTGTACAAAAACATTCATTCTCATCGGCCACATCCTGCACACCGATCTTACGGACACGGTCAACCGGATCGATAAGGAAAATGTTGCTGAAGTGACCGAACTCGATCTGGTCATGCCCGGAATGGCCGAGCCTTCGACGGCAAAACTCACGATCAAAGCGATGAGCGAGCTGGAGATGAATCAGGCGGTCACAACGCTCAAGGACATCGCTGCCGAGAAACATCTTCTGATCATCAACCAGATAGGAGGCGGCTTATGAAAACATGGAACATCGCCCTAATCGGCCTTGGTTCGGTTGGACGCGGCGTTGCTGAGGTGCTTGGAGCCGATGCCCGTTTCCGTATCGTTGCGGCGGCCGACTCAAAGAGCGGCGCCTTCGATCCCGCCGGTCTTGATATAGAAGAGATCCTTGCAAAGAAAAAGAAGACCGGGCGGTGCGGCGACCCCGCGTGGCCTGCATCGCGTATCGCGGCGGAATCCGAATACGATATTCTGGTCGAGGTCACGCCGACGAATGCCGACACAGGCGAACCGGCGCTTTCCATCATAAAAACAGCGCTGACCCGCGGCAAACATGTTGTAACATCCAATAAAGGCCCTGTCTCTCTTGCCTCAGCCGAACTTCTTGAACTGGCGGAGAAGAACAATGCCGCATTTTTGTTTGAAGGAACCGTCGCCGGCGCCGTACCCATTCTCCGGGGGATCAAATACGGACTTGCCGGCAACAAGATCAAAGCACTCTACGGTGTTTTGAACGGGACCTGCAATTATATCCTCACCCGAATGGAGGAGGAAGGACTTACCTATGTCCAGGCCCTCGCCGAGGCCCGCGATCTCGGATATGCCGAGGCGGATCCGACATACGACATCAACGGAACCGATGCGGCGATCAAACTCGTCATCCTGGCAAACACCATGCTTGGAATGAATGTCACCCTCGCCGATGTCAAACGTACCGGCATCTCCGATCTGACCGTCGATGCCCTCCTGATGGCTGAAGAGACCGGGCACTCGATCCGTCTGATCGCATCCCTCTATCCGGAGAAAAATCTTCTGGAGGTCTCTCCGCGCCTGATCTCCAAGACCAATCCTCTTGTGGTGACCGGGACGCTGAACGCCGTGACCGTCGAAACCGAGTATGCCGGCGCGATAACGTTCATCGGCCGGGGAGCCGGATCCGTTGAAACGGCCAGCGCAATCCTGGCCGATCTCCTGTTCATCACCGATAAATATGACCGGTAAGGAAAAACCCGGCGGCGTTCTTGAACGCCGGGGCGCATTCCTCGCAGCCATGAGACGGATGACCTTCGAAGAAGGCCACTTCACGACTGCCGATCTGGCAGCTGCAGCTAATGTTCCGCGTTCAACAGCCCAGGACTGGGTCAACCGGCTGATCAAAGAGGGCTGTATCTTCGTAAAAGAAGAACCGCACGGCAGAAACCCGGCACAATACGCCTTCAGAAGCGCCCTCCCGCAAACCACCTGCAAACGGATCTTTACGACCCTTGACGGCAGCGATGTCGAGATCTTCCATGAATGTCTCTCAAGCGGATGCGCGGGTTTTTGCGAGTTCCATCACCGGAAAGCCGGCGGCGCGGCGATCTCCGTCACGCGTGACGGTATGATCTTCCGTGAGCGTGCACGCATCGGCGAAGCGAATGAACTCAGACTGGATTCTGCCGCCGTGGGTCTTGCTTTGGTGAGAAAAGAGGGAACCGAGATCGTCCAGACCATCCGGTCGGTCCCGGGCGGGCCGGCATATTCCCTCTCCTCAATGATGGGCCATGCAAAAGGCGTGAACGGAGTACAGATCAGCGCGGCCGGCGGGGTCATCACCGGTGAAGTGCGGACATCCGCCCTGACCCCGGTCACCATCGGCGTGGATGATACCGACCGGAAAGGATGCGGGGGGGCGACATTTGCCCTTTCCCAGGCACTCATGAAGTATCTGACCGACGCAGGAAGCATCATCGGGATCCGGCATCAGGTCGCCGCCCTCTGTCAGGATATCGAGGAAAAAACTGCAGGAAACTCCTGCAGTTTCATCGAACTGGCCGTTGACCCAAACGTCCTGAACTCTCTTGCCGCCCGCGTCTGCAGATTCGTCGATGAGGAAAGCGTCTCAGATGAATGGGGGGTCGCGATCATGACGTCCATCACGGTCCCAAAGGATCTGCTCCTGCTTGGAAAAAAGATCCGTCAGGAACGCGTCACAATGGAAGAGGTCATGACTGCCGCACAGAAATGCGGGGTCGCCGTCTACGGCAAAAATGGCATTATCGGCGCAGTCGGCGCAGTAAGCCTGAAATCCCAGCCGCAGGAAGTCCTTCTGGATCCGGACTGTCCGATGATCCCTGCATACTGACACCAAAAATTTCAGAAAAAAAGTGGTGAAGATTAATGCACCCATTCTCCCCGGGCATTTCCGGAGAGCTCCTGTTTCCAGATCGGGACCTTTTCTTTCAGCTTCTCGATGATATAACGCGAACCTTCATACCCCTCGCCGCGGTGGGCTGCCCCGACCAGGATCACCACGATCGTCTCGCCTAAGGCAAGACGGCCGTACCGGTGTATGATATCGACCGAGTTCAGATGAAAAAGTTCCATTGCTTCTGCCGCGATATCGGCAAGATCCTTTTCCGCGACCGGAACGAACGCCTCGATCTCGAGCGCGTCCATATCGCCGTCATCCCTGACGCAGCCGATGAAAACGACCTGCGCCCCATCCTTGTTCGTGCGGGATCCTGCGATCAGCGCGGCGACATCGATATCCTCCTTTTGCAATGCAAGGACCATGTTCATCCTCCGGAAACCGGCGGATAGATCACGATCTCGTCACCCTCTGCCGTATGAAGGGTCTTTGCATCGTCGGAATCGATCCGTTCCCGGTTATACATAAGAATAATGTGTGACCCAAACGCCCCTTTAGGGAAGAGTTCGTCCATTCCGTCTTTCTGTGTCTTTGCAAAAGCCAGAAGAGCGCCCAGAACAGACGTCCCCTCCGGGACGCTGAGAGTATTCACCTCTCCGAAAAGTTCACGAAATCTGGCAAACGAGCGTATGGTTATCTGCGGCATAATCGTAGTTAAGATGTATGGCCTGAAGCTATGAATAATTATGCGTCGGGGTTCGTTTCAAGGATCTCTGCCAGAGTGATCGTAAACACAAGGGTCTTGCCCGCCAGAGGATGATTTGCGTCAAGCGTCACCGTGTCCTCATCGATCTTTGTGATGGTCACCGGGATCTGGTTTCCGTCGCCAAGCTGGATCATCAGCTGTTCGCCCGGTTCTGCGGTGAACCCTTCGCCAAACTCTCCGCGAGGAATCTCCACGGTCATCTCATCGGTCTTTTCACCGTATGCATCTGCCGGAGAAATCGTCACCGATTTTGTTTCGCCGATCTCCATTCCGAGAACCGCGGCATCGAACCCCGGGACCACCATGCCGGAACCAACGATAAACTCGAGGGGGTCACGGCCCTCCGATGAGTCGAAGCGTGTGCCGTCGAGAAGTTCGCCGATGTAATGTACGCGAATGGTATTGCCGTTTTGTACTGACATACCGTTTTTGTGGGCTCTGACTATATAAGTAGCTGACGCACCCGGACCGAGGGGTCCGCATCGCCCGGTGAATCACGTTTTTCCCCGGGAATACTGACTGAAGAAACACAGGAGTTCAGGCGCCCTCATTAGGGAGACCAAAATCCTATATCATACCACATCACATATAATTTATCATGTTAGTTTACATAAACGGGAAATATGTTCCTGAAGATCAGGCAACTGTCTCGATCTTTGACCACGGGTTCCTTTACGGGGACGGTGTGTTCGAAGGGATCAGGGCATACAACGGCCGTGTGTTCCGTCTTAGTGAACACGTTGACCGTCTCTTCGACTCAGCCAAGGCTATCGATCTCAATCCCGGGATCACCCGCGCCGAGATGGCCGAGATCATCAAGGAAACACTGCGGAAAAATGATCTGAAGGATGCCTACATCCGACCGATCATCTCCCGCGGAAAAGGAACGATGGGTCTCGATCCCCGTCACTGTGAAAATCCCACGATCATCTGCGCCGCTTCAGCCTGGGGTGCGATGTACGGCGATCTGTATGAGACCGGCCTGACCGCCGTCACCGTCTGTGTGAGAAGAAACCCTCCGGACACCCTTCCGCCCAACATCAAGTCCCTCAACTACCTCAACAATATCCTCGGCAAAATCGAGGCAAACTATAAAGGGGGCGACGAGGCGATCTTCCTCGACCGAACAGGCAAACTGGCAGAAGGCTCAGGCGACAACATCTACCTCATCAAAAACGGCGTTCTCTCCACCCCTCCGACCATCAACAACCTCAAAGGCATCACCCGCAGCGTTCTTCTCGACATCTGCGCGAAACTTGCGATCCCCTTTGAGATCTGCGAACTTGGACTCTTCGATCTCTACACCGCAGACGAGGTCCTGGTCACGGGAACGGCAGCGGAAATCTGTGCGATCACCAAAATAGACGGCAGAATGATCGGAAACGGCGTTCCAGGCCCAGTCTACAAAAAACTTCTTGCCGCATTCCAGACGGAGACGCAGAACTCCGGCGATGCATACTGACCCCGAAATCACACAGGGTCAAACAAAAATCTTTTTATAATTCAGCGTTGACTATTATAGGCAGTTTGAGCTGATATAGTGTAGAGGCCAATCATGCCGGCCTTTCACGCCGGCGACTCGGGTTCGAATCCCGATATCAGCATTTCCGGCGGCATCTATGTGCTGCCCATCCAGATCATGACCCTTTTACATACGAAATTTTCTGCAGTTTCATTATGACATTTCACCCGACCAACAACCCTGTCTTCTGGAAAACGACCGCCGAGTCGCTGTTTTCAGAGGAACGCTATGAGAAAGCAGCCGAAGCATACCTTCGGTTGACGGAACTTCTGCCAAACGATGCCGAAGCATGGAAAGGAAGGGGAGCCGCGCTCTTTGCCCTGGAAAAATACGGTGACGCAGTCAGCGCTTTCGAGCGTGCACTGATCCTTTCCCCGGACGACAGAACCTCGCTGGAAAACCTGGCCGCATGTTTTGAAAAACTCGGCGCCTCTGAGAAGAGGGCAGCCTGTCTTCTCCGGCTCAGCGATCTCTGAGTCCCGGCAGGAAGATATCCTTATCCGCTAAGACGCCAAGAAAATTATATGCCCGATTTTCAGTGCCCAAAGTGCGGCGCATCACTTCAGGTCAAACCCGGAACGCAGATGGCGACCTGTTCGTTCTGCGGGACCGTCACCTATATCGACAGGCGCTCTGCGCTGTTTTTTTATCTGCTCCCCTTCTCCATCGACGAGAATGCGGCAAAAGGTATCTTTAAACGCTGGACAGCCGGTCCGGCACAGGCGAAAGATCTCGAATCATCTGCAAATATCACAAAGTTTGCAAAGGAGTTCTTCCCGGTATTCAGATTCCGCCGGACGGTGAACGGCAAAGAGACCGTGTTTGTAAAACCGGCAAAGGGAACACTTCTTCCGGGAATGCAGGATCTGACCATCCCTCCCGGAAATATCGTCATATATGATGCGAATGCATCAACGAAAGGAGCCGACGTGATCCAGCCGGACATCGCGATCGATTCATATCTCCCCGAACTCACCGGCACGCCTATCGACCAGGCACTCGTCTACTTCCCGATCTATGAGATCGCCTACACGTATAAGGGCGCCGCTTATCAGGCGGTCGTCGACGGATCATCCGGCGCGGTCTATACGACCTCATCGCCGACCCGGAGTTCGGGCGCCTACATCGCAGTCATGGGACTTGCATTCACGCTCGGGCTGCTCGGCGGCATTCTTGGAATTATGGTCAGCCCGATATTTTTCGTTCTGGTGATCGCCGGATTTTTCGCAGGAAAACTTCTTGCGGCCCGGGTGGTCGAAAGACAAAAACCTGCTGACGCGGAGGTGAAAGCAGAATGACTGAAGCGCAAAAGATCCTTGTCTCGATGACCTGCCCCTCGTGCGGAGGTCAGGTGCAGTGTGAAGAGGGAGAGGATCTGGTCCTGTGCAAGTTCTGTGAGTCCGTGTTCGCACTGACGACCGACGAGGGCGCAAACAAAGTCATGTACAAAATGACGGTCGATAAAGACAAGGCCCTTGCAAAAGTCAGAGACTGGTGGAAGACCGGTCCGAAAGCACAGGACCTTGTCCAAACCGCACAAGTTACCGAGGCATACCCCATGTATCTTCCGTTCTGGCGGCTGATCGCCCGGGGGAAAGCATGCGTCTGCGGTATCGAGGAGGAGAGACGGGGCAAAGACAACCAGAAGGTCGAGATCCCCCGCGAAGCACTGATCAACCGGGAGTACATCTACTCGGAAATAGCCTGTGAAACGGGAGACCTCGGGATCCAAAGCATCGTGATCCCGGAACGCGCACAGGCAATTTCCTATGATGATCAGGAGATCGTCACCTTCGGCGTCACCTCTTCGCGTGACAACGCATACGAGGCCGGAGGACGGGCCATCCGGCAGACCGCAGTCGAAGACGGGGGAGCGAGGATGGACAAGATCTACTTCTCGAAGTCGTTCTTCTTCCCGAAAGCATTCACGCTGGTCTATTATCCCTTCTGGATCGTCAGATACTCCTATGAGGGCCGGACCTACTTTGCGACCGTGGACGGAATCACCGCACGGGTCGTCTCGGGCAGGGCGCCGGGAAATGCAGGCAGCCAAAGTACCGCTGCCGGTATCGGAGGCGCTCTTTCCGGCGGACTTGCAGGGTTCGGTATTGGTCTTGCGATCGTGACCGAAGGGACAGATGTAGGTATCGGCGTTCTCGTTGTCGGGATCGTGGCCGCCGTCGCTCTTCTCGGCTACTTCTATAACCGGTTCAGATACGGTGATGAGATCCTTGAGGGAGCAGTGAACGGAAAAGGATTGAAGTCAGGCAGGACCCAGAAAAAAGTACAGCCGATCTACAATGAAACATATGACTACTTCAAATAAAGGTGATCTGAGATGCTGTTAAAAGAACTAAAATGCCCGGGGTGCGGTGCGCCGCTCAAATCCAAGGAACGCGACATGATGCTTGCCTGCAGTCACTGCGGAAGGATCAGTCTGTTTGCAGACGGAACCGTAGGAGATGTCTCCTACTCAATCGCCGCCCCGGCCGAAAACCGATCGGAGGAACTTATCTATGTTCCCTTCTGGATCGTGAATGCTGATCTGAATGTCAAAAAAGAGAGCATCTCCGGCGGCAGGATCTCCCGGTTTATCACCGACAGGAAACAGATGAGGGGCACCCGGGACTTCTATGTCTGCGCCGCCGCACTTCCCGAAGATTCCTGCAGGAAATGGAACATGGACCTCACGCTCGATCAGCCGGAACTCACGTTCATTTCCGGGTTCAAAGGAGCAAAGCGTGCGGTAATGACGATGGAGAAGGGGATCGCCGGAGAGAATGCGGAGTTCCTGTTCCTTCGGTATGAAACGGAGATCCCCGGGACCCTGCAGACACTTGAGTATGACTTTAAAATAAACAGCACCAAAGTGCTTTATCTGCCTGCATACAAAATCAATGATACATATATATTAGGTATCTCTCATGAGTGATGTTGAAGATAAACGCATGCACCTGATATGGGCGTCAGTCATCCTGATGCTTGGTGTTTCCATTCTGGTGACATATCTTGTACCGGCGGTCGGATTCTGGGAAGGCGCAGGCATCTTTCTGACGGGGGTCGGCGTGATCTCGCTTTGTCTTGCCATGTTCATGGGCAAACGGGTCTCACCGGTTTTTCCCCTGTTCCTGATCCTCGCAGGAGTGATCCTCCTCGTCCAGGGACTGCTGACAACAGTTTTCCCGGTTCTTACTGCCCCGATCCTGATCGGCGCAGCACTGGTGATCGTGGCGGCAGGAGCCATACTTTTCCTGATATTGAAAAAATAAGTGGATTATGACAGTAGATTTACGAGACAAAGTTGAGGAAGACCGGGGTCTTATCAAAAAGATCCAGCTGTGTATCCCGGGATTTCGCGGATACAGGCAAAAGGAGGATATCCGGATCGCCGACTCGATGCTTCGTCAGCAGATCGCTGATGAACTGAAAAACACTGTTCTTCTGCCTCTGGAGATGACCCGCGAGTCAGCATCCAGAGCGCTCGAACTCGATCTCATGAACGATCTGGCAGCCGTGATCTCCCAGGCAAAAACCGCCGAGGCAAAGATCCGTCACGCAGAACAGGGATACACCGGCATCTCGCCGGCAGCCCGGATCAAAAAGACCGAGCTGAATGCGCTCTACGAGTATGATCTCGCGCTGATCGACGGGATCCGCGGGCTTGGCGACCTGGCAAAGGCCGCATCCGGCAGTGCCGGGACCGGGAATTTTGTGAAAACTGCCTCCCTTCTTCGCGAGATCCGGGAAGGATTTGGTGAATTTACCGTGATATTTGACAAACGCTGCGTAGATATGGCAGGAATAGGTGCATTCTGATGGCATTCTTCTCTAAAACAAACAAGAATATCGGCTCGGGTTCTGACATCGAAGGTGCAGATTCCCGAAAAGGTTTCTACTGGGTCGAGGATCAGAAAGGTGAGAACGTCATGTGGCGGCTCCCAAGAAACGTTATGTGGAACGATAACGTGCTCGTCCGTGAAGACGAATACGGTATTTTTTTCCGTGACGGAAAAGCCCTCGCAGTTTTCGACCGGCCCGACCGGTACGCCCTGACGACGCAGAATATTCCTGTCCTGAAAAACATTCTCGGGACCGTGGTCGGCAATGTCCAGATCGGTGAGTTCTACTGGGCCCAGAAGCGTGAGTTCCGGGATAAGTTCGGAACACCCCAGCCGCTCGCATTCCGCGATGTGGACTTTGGCGTTGTCCAGCTCAGGATCTTCGGCCAGTTTTCCTATAAGGTCGTCGATCCGCTTCTTTTGATCACCCAGTTCGTCGGAACAAAAGGGATCACGACCTCGGCAGAGATCGTTGACTGGCTCAAGTCCCAGATCGTCACTATTCTGAATGATACCCTCGGCGAACTGAAGGCCAAAAAACAGATGGGCGTTTTGGATATGCCTGCTTATCTGCAGGAGATCGAACAGCTCTGCCTTGGCAAACTGACGACCGAGACTGAGGTCTATGGTCTCAAGATCATGAAGTTCGCCGGCCTGAACATCAACATGCCCGAAGAGGTCCAGGAAGCGATCAACAAGCGCGGGGCGATGTCGGCACTCGGGGTGAATTACATCCAGTATCAGTCCGGAAAAGCCATTGAGGGCATCGGACAGGGCGCTGCAAAAGGAGGCGAAGGATCAGGATTTGCCATGATGGGCGCCGGTATGGGTGCCGGAATGAGTATGGGAAATATGATGGGACAGGGGATGGCAGGCGCCGGAAGTCAGCCGGCTCCTTTCGGCGGCCAGCCGGGCGCAGGCCAGACAGCAGAGCCAAATCCGGCAGAGAATATGGAGACATGCAGCAGCTGCGGGGCAAAAGTTCCTGCAGGCACGAAGTTCTGCCCGGAGTGCGGACAGAAGATGGTCCCTGCAGGCAAATCGGCCTGCACAAACTGCGGCGCAGCCCTCATGCCCGGGGCGAAGTTCTGTCCGGAGTGCGGCACGAAAGTTGAGACCTTGCGAAAATGTCCGCAGTGCAATGCCGCGGTTCCTTCGGGAACAAAATTCTGTCCGGAATGCGGACAGAAACTCTGATTTTTTTTTATTGATAAAATGTTGATATTTTTTATCTGACCGGAAAAAACAGCCGTCAGCTTATGAGCGCCGGCTCTATTCGTCCCTCTCGAAAAGAGCATCCAGTACTTTTTTTCCAAGGATCCCCTCGATCTCGCTGAGCTCTTCATCCGATACGCCGGTAAAGAGGCGGCGCGATCCCGCAGGCGTTGTAAAGATGCCTACCCGTTCGGTACGGGTCAGATACCCGTTCGCTTCAAGTCCGGCAAAATAGGGGAGAACATAATAATGCGGCACATCCAGTTCGGCAGATATCTTGCGGGTCGTCGGGAACTTCACTTCAAGCCCGTCGGAGCTGACGGTGAAGGAGATCTTTCCTTCAGCGATCAGGAGTTTTCTGCCGCACGCAAAAATCGCATCTTCTGAAAGAGGTTGTGCCATCTGAATAGTATATTGACACGCTGTCCTCTTGATGGTTATGATGTATCGGGTATCACATGGACCACATCAGACCGCCAGCCGATCCATACACGTTCCCCGGGAGCATACACATCCCCGGTCTGTCTGAACGGCACGATGACCGTGAAAAGACAGCCGGCATTCACACTGACCTCCAGAAAAGCTCCTGACCTGGCCGATGAGATGACAACGCCTGACACGGATCTCCGGTCTCCCGTGATCCCTGTTTTCGAAAGAGTGATGTCTTCGGCGCGCAGCATAATCTGCACATTCTGCACGTTCCCCGCCAATGATACGGGGACCTGACAGAAGCTGACCTGAGAAGATACGACCTCCCCGTCTCTGACATGACCGGTGAAGATGTTTTGAATCCCGACGAACTTTGCCACCTTCCCGCTGATTGGATGATAAAACACTTCGTCAGCCAATCCGATCTGGACGAATGTCCCGTCCATCATCACGGCGATCCGGTCGGCGAGCCGCTGACCCTGAGCCTGATCATGGGTATTGATGATGATTGTCGTCTTGTTTTCCCGGTTTTCCCGGATGATCATCTCTTCCAGGATCCGGGTCGAGACGGGATCCAGATTTGCCGTTGGTTCATCCAGAAACAGGATCTCCGGCCGGGTCACCAGGACGCGGGCAAATGAGATACGCTGGCCTTCACCGCCTGAAAGGGTACGTGCCCCGCGTTCTGCAAACCGGCTCAGACCCATATGTTCCAGGATCGCGGCGACCCTCTCTCCCCTCTCTATTTTAGGCAGATGCCGGTATGAAAGACCCAGTTCGACATTTTCAGCGACGGTCCGGTCAAACAGCACCGTCTTTTGAAACAGCATCCCCATCCTTCCCCGTATCCTGTGCACCGAGTGTTTGGTTACGGGTTCGCCGAAGATGCACATCTCTCCCTGTGAAGGCGGTTCGATCGTATCCATCATCCGCATCAGCGTACTTTTTCCGGCGCCGGATGGTCCGATGATCGCCAGTATCTCGCCTTTTTTCACCGAGAGGTCCAGGGGGCGGACGACCTCTTTTTTGCTGTAGCTTTTTGCAAGACCGCGGACGGTAAGGATATCTTCACTCATCCTTCACCCTCCCGTTATAATGCTGAAGTACATTGACACCGAGGTTTACGATCAGGGCGATCGTCAGCAGGATAATTCCCAACGCTATCGACATGGCAAAGTCCCCCA
Organism: Methanocorpusculum sp. GPch4; assembly: GCF_012062385.1. Taxonomy (NCBI): domain Archaea; kingdom Methanobacteriati; phylum Methanobacteriota; class Methanomicrobia; order Methanomicrobiales; family Methanocorpusculaceae; genus Methanocorpusculum; species Methanocorpusculum sp. GPch4. The sequence continues at coordinate 32,722 of NZ_SIJA01000032.1, forward strand.
TAGAGGTGTTGAGCGTGATGGCGGTCGTCAGGGTCCGGGTAAAGTGCCGGATGTTTCCTCCAACCATCATCACGGCCCCGACTTCGGCGATCGCCCGGCCAAATGCCAGCACGACTGCAGAAAGGATGGCAAACTTCGCTTCCCGCACCAGGGTCAGCAGGGCGCGGTAAGCGCGTGCATTCAGGGCCAGGGTGGTGTATTTCATCTCTTTATCCAGACCCGTAAGGCCGGCAACCGTGAATCCGATGATCAGCGGGGAGACTAAAATGACCTGGGCAATGATCATCGCATTGGTCGTATAGAGGAGATTTAAGGAGCCGAGGGGTCCTGAATAGGAGACAAGAAGATAGACCAGCAGTCCGACGATCACGGTCGGCAGAGCATATAAGGTCTGCACGATATTGATGACGGCACGTTTGCCGCGGAAATCATAATAATAAATAAGAGCGCCAAGAGGGATGGCGACCAGCGCCGCGACCAGGGTTGCCGCAACGGAAACATACAGACTTCTGCCGGCAATTTCCAGGATCTCCGGGTTCAAAGTAACGATAAGTGTTACGGCTTCGATAAATCCGTCGCTGATCTCTCCCATGTGTGTTTATCCTATGCGGTATAGATTAAAAAAAAAGATGGGGTTGTGTTCTTACGCGGACGGTGCAACTACGGGCGTTTTACAGTCGATGTTGAACGGCGGAAGAGTGCTGTCCTTTAATGTGCTCATCGGCGTGAAGAGAGCTTTACCATAGGTCTCGACACCAAAGGCGCCGATGAAGTTCTGTCCGTCTGCGGAGATCAGCCAGTTGGTGAAGGCAGTTGCGTCAACCACATTGGTGTTCGGGAACTTTGCCGGGTTGATGGTCATGATGGTGTATCTGTTCAGAAGGGTTGCACCTTCATTGATGATGATCTCGAGCGGGAGGTTGTTGTTCTTCTTGTAGGCAAGATAGGTTGCTTCGTCAGTAAGGATGTATGCGCCAAGCTGACCTGCGGTGGTCAGGGAGTCGCCCATACCGGCGCCGGTCTCTTTGTACCAGGGTCCGGATCCGGTGATCTGGGCGGTGTAGTTGAATCCTGCGGATTTCCAGATGGCCTTTTCTGCAGAGTGGGTACCTGAGTTGTCGCCGCGGGAAACAAAGACGATGCCTGATGTGCCTGCTTCGCCGAGTTCTTTGAGTTTGGCAACTCCTTCTTCAGGAGTCATGCCGGCGATGCCTGCGGGATCGGCTGCGGGTCCGACGATGACGAAGTAGTTGTAGGCAATGCCCCGGTGATTGACACCATATCCTTCATCGATAAATGCTGCTTCCTGAGCCGGAGAGTGGACGAGAAGTACATCTACATCACCATTTTTGGCGGAGGCTATAGCTTTTCCAGTACCTTGGGAAGTGATCAGAAGATCAACATTGAACTTTTCCAGATAATAATCCTGGACGGCGTCCAGAAGTCCCGTATCATAAAGCGAAGTGGTGGTCGCTATTTTGAGCTGCGTGGGCTCCTGCTGATCGGCGGTCACACATCCTGCTGCAAAGATCACTGCAAAGAGAATGAGGAATACGCCCATTACGGACACTAATTTTTTCATACATTGTAATTTATATCAGGCAGCCAATAAATAAGGTTGTGAAAACACTGCATCAATGTTAACCGGATTTATGAATAATTTTTTGAAAATATTTCTAAATTTTAGAATAAATTTGGCATTGTTAGAGACCATTAATGGTTGTTGATCCTGATAACCAGTTGTTATATCAGCGTGGTTCAAAGCCTCGCGGTCTCAACCGCCGGATTTCTCCCCGATCCATCAGCAGCGCATACTTTTGTTTTCAGAGGAGTGAGTCGTAAAATAGCGTTTTTGCCGCAGGATCAGTATACGTAGATGATCCCGGTCGTATTAAGATAGATGTTGATATCCTCTTTTACCGCGGTCCCTGCAAGCTTTTCCGGGACCGCGAGCATGATCCGATTGATCAGTGCACTGGTATCATACTGGACTTTGATATTGAGCTGACGGGCTGATTTATATATTGTGTAGGCTTCCCGTGTCAGTTCGCTGCCTGCAGAAAGGGTGCATACCAGCGTGGAGTTCTGAGAGTACACATATGCCAGGGCCTCTTTGGCCAGGCGGATGTTTTCATTTGCAGATTTTTGGATCAGACTGATATTTGATCTGGTTGTCTGCAGAAGATCGGCGATCTCCTGCTGGGTCAAACCATCCTTACGGTATTGAATCACCATCTTTTGACGATCAGTAAGGAGAGGTTTGGGCACAAAGATAATTTATTACCTGAATACTATAATAACCCTTTTATCCTGCATGATAAAATAAAATCAGCTGATTGGCATGCGGCGCACCCTGAATTTGCCAAACCCACCGATAATAATCACAAAAATATTTGAAACCGCGGCAAATTCCCTGAATTTCGATAAATCCCAATATTCTTTGTCCGCTTTGAAATCTGGAATTCGCCATTATATTGCGCGTATTGACAAAACCGGCCCAATTTGACCGTATATTGATAATCAAACATTTGTGTTTATAATTTATTTTTGTAAATATATTTTAGATTTTGAAAGGGTGTTTTGTTAGCAGGTAAACTAACAATAGTTAATGTTAACTTATAATACCAGTTCGGCATGAAGGTTAATATGCGCAGTTTCAAACCTATATTCATATGAGGTTTTACAAATGACTGATTTGAAGTATGTAACGACAACCTGTCCGTACTGCGGAACCGGCTGCTCATTCAACCTCGTTGTCCGTGACGGAAAAACCGTAGGAGTAACTCCCTTCACCCGTTCACCAGTCAACGAAGGTAAACTGTGTCCAAAAGGCATGTATGCGCATGAGTTCGTCAACAGCCCCGACAGACTTACCACCCCTCTGATTAAGAAGGACGGAAAGTTCGTTCAGGCAAGCTGGGATGAAGCAACCGACTACATCGCACAGAAGATGAAGACATTCAAACCCTCCGAGATTGCCTGTCTTTCATCCGCCAGAACCTCTAATGAGGATAACTACGCTTTGATGAAGCTTGCTCGTGGTGTGTTCAAGACGACTCATATCGACCACTGTGCACGTCTGTGCCACTCCTCCACCGTTGCCGGTCTCGCAACCTCTTTTGGCTCCGGTGCAATGACAAACAGCATTCTCGATATCGAGAAGTCAAAATGTCTCTTTATTCTTGGTTCCAACACCTTTGAACAGCACCCGCTGATCGGACGCCGTGTCACCATGGCCAAGAAGAACGGCGCCAAGATCATCTACGCCGACCCGCGTTTCACGCCGACCGGAAAGCAGGCAGATCTGTACATGCAGTTCCGCAGCGGATCCGATGTGGCAATCCTCAACGGTCTGATGCAGATCATCATCAAGAACGGCTGGGAAAACAAGGACTTCATCGCAAACCGTACAAAAGAGTACGAAGCAATGAAAGCTGTCGTCATGAAGGACACCTACTCGCCTGAAAATGTCGAGAAGATCTCCGGTATCCCGGCAGCCCAGCTCAAGCAGGCAGCAGAGTGGATCGGAACCTCCGGCGCCACTGCTATCCTCTATTCCATGGGTATCACCCAGCACACAGTCGGTGTCGACAACGTTCACTCTGTCGCCAACATCCAGATGCTCTGCGGCAACCTCGGCCGCCCCGGAACCGGTGTCAACGCACTTCGCGGACAGAACAATGTGCAGGGAGCCTGCGATATGGGAGCACTCCCCGTCAGCTTCACTGCATACCAGAAGGTCACTGACCCGGCAGCACACAAAAAGTTCGAAGATGCATGGGGCTTCCCGGATGGTATCTGCGAACCGAAGAACGGTTACGAAGTTACTGTCATGATGGATATCTTGACCGACAAGCCAGGAGATCTCAAAGCACTCTACATCATGGGTGAAAACCCGATGCTTTCCGACCCGGACTTAACCCACGTCAAACACGCCCTTGAGGCAGTTGAGTTCATGGTTGTCCAGGATATCTTCCTCACTGAGACCGCAGAGCTCGCAGACGTCGTTCTTCCGGCAACCTGCTATGCAGAACGTGACGGAACCCAGACCTCGACCGAACGCCGTGTCCAGAAATGGAGAAAGGCACAGGACCCGCCAGGAGAAGCAAAACTCGACTGGGAAATCATCGCAATGGTCGCAGCAAAGATGGGCTACGCAGCACAGTTCCCGTGGAAGACCTCCGAAGAAGTCTTCAACGAAATGAGAATGCTCACCCCGTCCTACCGCGGAATGACCTACGAGAGACTCGACAAACCCGAAGCACTCCACTGGCCATGCCCCGAAGAGACCCACCCGGGAACCCCGATCCTTCACGGAGCTAAGTTCTCCCACCCGGACGGACTTGGAATCTTCTTCCCATGCGAATGGAAAGCACCTGCTGAAGTTCCGGATGCAGAGTATCCGTTCATCCTTACCACCGGCCGCTGCCTGTGGCACTGGCACACCGGTACCATGACCCGCAGATCCGGCAGTCTTGACCACGAAGTCCCGACCGGATGGATCGAGATCAACACCGAAGATGCAGCCGACCTCGGTATTGCCGACGGCGAAATGATCAAAGCAATGACCCGCCGCGGCGAAGTCGTTGTTGGTGCAAGAGTTACCCCTGACATCATGAAAGGCGTCATGTTCATGCCCTTCCACTTCGTTGAGTGCGCAGCAAACATGCTGACCAACAATGCACTCGACCCGGTCTGTAAGATCCCGGAGTTCAAGGCATGTGCTGTAAAAGTTGAAAAGATCACGGAGGCCTAAAAATGTCAGCAAAAGGCGATATGTTCTACGCATGGACCAACGTATCCGATATCAAAGGCGAATGCGGCGGAGCAGTAACCTCAATCCTCAAGTACCTGCTTGAGAGCAAAACCGTCGATGCAGTACTCACTGTTCAGAAAGGCGCCGATGTCTTCGATGCCGAACCTGTTGTGATCACCGATCCGGCTGACCTCGTAAAGTCTGCCGGTTCCCTCCACTGCGGAACCCTGCTGCTGCCCAAGCTCATCAAGAAGTACCTCAACGGTGCAAAAGACATGAAACTTGCCGTCACCTGCAAAGGCTGCGACGCAAAGGCAATGTACGAGCTTGCAAAACGCCAGCAGATCAACCTTGACAACATCGTCATGATCGGTCTGAACTGCGGAGGATCCGTCTCACCGGTTCTCGCCCGCAAGATGATCACCGAAAAGTACGGGATCGACCCCAACGACGTCGTCAAAGAAGAGATCGACAAGGGACAGTTCATCGTCATGACCAAAGACGGTCAGCACAAAGGCATCAAGATCGATGAGCTCGAAGAGGAAGGTCTTGGCCGGAGAAAGAACTGTCAGCGCTGCGAAACCAAGATCCCCCGCCAGACCGATATCGTCTGCGGTAACTGGGGTGTTATCGGCGAGAAAGCCGGCAAGGCAACCTTCGTTGAGATCTGCTCCGACAAAGGCGCAATGATCTTTGACGGCGCTGTCAAAGCAGGCGTCCTTGCAACCTCCGCACCTGAAGAGAAAGGCCTCGAGATCCGTGACAAGATCGAAAACGTCATGATCAAGATGGGCAAGAAGAACCAGGAAACGCAGTTCGCCGCGATCGGTGAAGGCACCGACCGTCTGAAATACATCATGGCAGAGACCGGCCGCTGCATTAAATGCTACGGCTGTATTGAAAACTGTCCGATCTGCTACTGTGTCGAGTGCTCCACCAAGAAACCCCACCTTGTCAGACCCGGTCAGGTCCCGCCGGACTTCATGTTCCAGATGATCAGATTCGCCCACATCGCCGACTCCTGTGTCAACTGTGGTCAGTGTACAGACATCTGCCCGCAGAACATCCCGAACTCACTCTTCATGCACGCCCAGCAGGTCGAGCTTGAAAAGATGTTCGGTCACAAACCGGGTATGGACATGGAACTCCCGGTCCTTGCATTCGCCGAAGAAATCGACGAGCGCGCCCGCCTGAATGCAACCGGCTCGGACATGATCTACGAGAACGTGTTTGGCGAAGAGAAATAATCTTCATCAGCAGTTACAGGAAAAAACCATTTACAGGGCCGGCCGGAGAAGCACTCTCTCACTTCTCCAAAAGCCGGCTCTGCTTTATTTTTTGGATTTGTACACGCGGATCTATTTTCAGCAGATGTTTCGTCGGCAGTGAAACGTATCTTTCACCAGGCGCTGGAAAAAAAGAAAAAAAAAGTTCAGGACCGGCGGATCATTACCGACGCGGCATGGGCGGCAAGTCCTTCGGCTCCGGCCAGAAGTTCTATGATGTCCCCGATCGAATCCAGCCCGTCCCTTGTCACCATCTGGACCTGCGAACGCTTCATAAAGTGATGGACGTCCAGCGCCGAGTAACTCTTTGCATAGCCGGCAGTAGGGAGAACATGGTTCGTTCCGGACGCATAATCCCCGCAGGCCACCGGCGTGTAGGGACCAATGAAGATCGACCCTGCATGCCGGATCTTTCCAAGCGTCGCCAGCGGATCGAAGGTCTGGATCGACAGATGCTCCGGAGCGATCTCATTCATCAGATCGACTGCCTCATCCAAATCACCGGCGATCACATAGCCTGAGTGGGCCAGAGCTTTTTCCATGATCTCCCGGCGCGGGGCGGACGCGATCTGCTTTTCGATCTCGGTCCCGACGTCATGAGCGATCCGTTCCGACGAGGTCACCAGAACGCAGGCCGCGTTCGGATCGTGTTCTGCCTGAGCAAGGATATCGGCTGCGATGAACGCGGGATTTGCCGACTCGTCCGCAAGAACGCCGATCTCGCTTGGACCTGCCGGAAAGTCGATCTCCGCATATTCGCGAAGCAGCATCTTTGCCTGGGTAACAAACACATTTCCCGGGCCGACGATCTTCTGGACCGGCCGGATCGTCTCCGTTCCAAGAGCCAGCGCTGCAATTGCCTGGGCTCCGCCTATCGAGTAGGCTTCCGTCACGCCGGCAATGTCGAGAGCGACAAGGGTCAGCGGATGTACCGGCGGCGGCGTACAAAGAACGATCTCAGGAACGCCGGCAACGCGGGCCGCAACGGTTGTCATAAGGACCGTGGAAGGATACGCCGCCCGTCCGCCGGGAATATAGGCGCCGACACGGTCCAGCGGCGTCGTCTTCACTCCAAGCGTGATCCCCGGTTCCGTCTCCTCAAGCCAGAGCGATTTATCCATCTGGAGTTCATGGAACCGGCTAATGCGTGCCTCGGCCTCGATCAGCGCCTGGACAAGGGCCGGATCGACCTCATCATATGCCGCATCGATCGCTTCCTGCGAGATTTGAAGCGAGGAAAGCTTCTGCTTATCGAACTTTTCCGTCAGCGCAAAAAGAGCCGCATCGCCATTTTTCCGCACATCCCCGATTATTGCTTCGACCGATTCCTTTACGTCGGCCAATGAGCCGCGGCGCATCGAAACCCACGACTCAACATTAAGCGGCTGCCATAACATGATAAACAGTATGGGTCGTGGAAAGATTTAGAGTATGGGGATTACTTTCTTTCGTCTGCTTCCCATTCGCCCAGCTTTTTTTCAAGGATAACGGATGCGGACTCCACCATCTTGGGACAGATCGTTTTAAACAGGCCCTCCTCTTTGATTATCGCGAGTTCATGCTCCTTCAGGATATCGTATCCAAGAAGGTCCCGGCAGAGGATCGAGCCGTTTTCCGCTTTGAACGCATCGAGAAATTCCACGGTTTTTTCATTCGTATCCGCTTTTGCTTCAACATCTTCTGCAGTGGAGGCGCCGTATTTCAGACCGATCACCATCAGCGCACCCGTAACTGCGCCGCAAACTTCGCCGTACCGCATGCCTGAACCGAAACTTCCGGCGATTTTCTTTGCGGTCTTTTCATCGACACCGAGGTCGTTCGAGAATGAGGAAAACACCGACTGTGCACAGTTTAACCCCTGGGAAAACGTAGCCACTGCTTTTTTTGCATTATCCATAAGTAAATCCCTTAAAGATATTCCATTAATTGGAAAAAAATCATTCGGCGAGCAGCTCGACTTCCATCGAAAGACGCCAGATCTTTCGTTTCGAACGGGCAGGCAGATCCGCGATCAGCATCATCCGCTCATAGATCGTCACCTCGCGCGATCCGGACACCAGATTATCCGCATGTGCTACGATCTTCTCCTCAAGTGTCTCCGGCACCGCAGAAACCGGCGGCAGACCAAGAAGAACGGATTCGTCTTCGGTCAGACCGGCGCCCGTATGCCTTCCGACGATTTTGGCGATATCCTCGGAAAGTTCCAGACGGCGGCAGATCTTCGCCCCTTTCGCGGCATGTTTGATTGAATGCGTCTTCGATCTCCCGATGTCATGCAGCATCGCCCCGGCATGTACCAGATCGGAATCGACCAACTCGCCGCTATAGCGTGCGGCGACCGCGGCAACTTTTTCGCAGTGGGAAACGACTCCGGCATCACAGCCGGCCAAAAAAAGAGTATGGGAATATTCAGGCATTGTCAAGCGCGGTCTGCATCTTGGCCAGACGTTTTTTCAGCGCAGCAACGATCAGCTCGTCGTCAAAATGCACAAGCATCGTCCCGCAATGGGGGCAGGAGAAGTTGGTCGTCATGGCGTTATTAAAGGTCGTCGTGATCCCGCAGTTCTTGCACTGATAAAAGTCGTTTGCCTCATCATATCTCAGACGCCCGGCAAGTTTTCCTGCCGCGACCTCCATCTCGTTACGCAGGACCATGTTCATATGATCCATACGCATAAGCCAGAGATAGGTCAGCCAGCCGGTCTCATTGTTTTTGATCCGGCGGTATTCGGCAAGCCGGTGCTCGTATAAATTATAGAGAGTGTGACGAACCGAGTTCAGATTGATCCCGGTAAGTTCGGCGATCTCCTCATCGCTGCGTTCTGCACCGGTGAGCTCCTCATCGGAACGCCGGGACTCGGCCAGGAACCGCGCTTTGTCGGATGCCTTGAGATCCTCACTGCTCAGTTTTGCCTCGATCCACCTGCGCGCGTATTCCACGTCTGACCAGCGGCGAAGGAGTTCCAGGCCCTCTTCTCCCACTAATTTCAGCAGATATTGATAGATTGCCGGATTCCCGAGTTGCTCTTCTGTGATGACCGTCATTCCTTAATAAGTTGGAGTGCATCCCTAATATGTTTATCCAGCGAGGCGAACGCCTCTTCGCGGGTCTTGCCAAAACCGGTCACGGAAAACATCACCTCTCCCTCTTCAAAGGAGGTGCCCGGATACGGAATGTCGGTGATGTCTGCAGATATCGCGGAAAGATCGGCATTGATCGTTATATCGCAGGGGGCGGCGAGGATCCGCCTGACCGCAAAACAGACCGGATCCGGGCGTTTTTTCGGCAGGATGCCCCGGCATGCATCGGCGTGCAGGGAAAAAAGGTTGATCCCAAGCGCCTTTTCCACCGTCTCGACCGTTCCCTGAAACCGGGGATTTATTTCGATGGCGTAAGCCTCCTTATCGGTCAGAACAAAATCCACCCCGACCGAACCGACACATCCGCTTGCAGCCACGATCTTTTCCGCAAGCTCCATCATCCGTCCGGCAAGCGGATGTCTGCACGGAGTGAGAGAACCGGAGAAGGCATAGGCGCAGGTGTCCCCGCCGCGAAGGATCTGTTCGTTTGCGCAAAGAGCCAGCGCCGAGGTCCCGGTCCCGAGACAGGAAACGCTTGCCGGCTGTCCGGCGATCGGTTCCTGCGCCATGCAGGGAACATGCTCCACGAACTCTTCCCAGATCCCGCGTTCCGCATCCGAACGGACACAGGCGTTTCGCCAGCCTCCGGCGCCGGAAAGGGTCTTCATCATCGCCGGGTACTCGCCCTTTTCCAGCCTGCGGGGAACGGGTACGCCGATCTCCTCAAAAAAGTCCTGGGTCTTTCCCTTGTCCATGAATCGTTTCGCGACATCTGCCACAGTTCCAAGACGGCGCGGCATCTCGAGAAGTTCCGCGCCGGATGTGGTCACGACATGATCGATGTCATACCTCTCCAGCATCCCGTCAACGGCAAACGGCAGTTCGTCCAGCTCATCGAAAGCGAGATGATCCTTCGTACACGAGATCAGGTCCTGGTCGCAGAAATGGTCTACTGCATAGACATCATACCCGGCACGTGAGGCCGATGCGGCAACATGGCGGGTGGTGTATCCGGCGACAAGAACGCTCTTCATAGCTCTTCTTCGTTCCCGTGCTCGTGTTTGATCGTGGTCTTTCCGATCTTTGTCGGCAGGACCTCCAGTTCGGCGTCCGGGAAGGCAAGATCCAGTTCCCTGCCTTCATACAGATGATCCAGACAGAGAGCAAGAGCCGAAATTTCCGAATGCGGCTGGTTTGCGACCGCGACATTGTAATCGGCAAGTTCATAGAGATCGCCCGGGACTTTTTCGGCGCCGACCACGATCATGACCTTCTCCTCCTTTCTGATATCGGCGATAACGTCCTGAAGCCGCAGACCGTACATGGTCAGGTGGACGACTTTGCCGCCGCTCTTTTTGAACTGGTTGATGCAGGACTTCCACTTGACATTGTTTTCGCAAAAAAAGGTCCCGCCAAATCTTGCTGCAACATCCGTGATACTGTCAGCAACCTTGGCATCATCGGCTGCAAGATACATGCCGCTTGCCCCCAGAGCGCGGGAGCTTAAACCGACATGGGTGGTGACACGCTGATCCCTTTCGGGACGGTGTCCTATTCTGAGGATATAGGATTCAGGTTTGAGATTCATTTTCGGACCTTGATAACGCCGTTTTCGATATAGATATCTGAGGGGGCGTTTTTGATTTCGTTCAGTATGAACATATCATTGAGTGAGAGAGCACAGACCGTATCGCCGGCAACGTGAATGAGACAGGCTTTCTCGAGTCGTGCAAGGGAGGCTTTTATCTCTTCCACGGAAAACAGTGAACGCTCTGCCAGTTCGGCGACCGTCATGTTCCCGCATTCAGGGATACAATGAAAGAGCGCCCAGTCTATGTCCTCATTTCTCATGTCCTAACAATTAGGAGGAGAGAGACATTATACTTTATTGAATCACACAACAGAAAAGTACCTTATATGGCGTACACCTCCAACTCCGAGCTTGACTCTCTGGCCGATGAACTGTATGAAGCGTCCGGGGATGACGACTTCGTCCTCGCGGAACTTCTTCGCGGCCTGCCAAAAGAGACTGCGGTCAGGCTCTGCACATCGGATCTGACCAATGCTCTTCAGACCTATCTTTACGCCTTCGAAGAGGAACCCGCAGTCGAGATCTATGAACGTCTGCTGCTCCAGCCCTCTTCACAGATCCTCCGCGGGATCAAGATCGGAAACGCGGAGCTCGCGGAGCTGATCTTCGGGTTCGATAAGAACTCTTCGCTCTTTTTTATCGCGGTCTGGAACGGGGAAAAGTTCCTCAAAGCCTTCTCCGGTCCCGGCGCCTACCGGGAAGCGGTGAAGTGTGCAAAAGAGCAGTGCGCCTAACCTTTCGTGATAAGATCATACCTGACATCTGCCGCGGCGATCTTTGGAAGATCCCCCCACTGGCCGATCCAGTCCCCGATCACCGCATACACGGCAGAGACCGAGGATCCGGCAACCTGTTCCATGACCTCGTCAAAGTTCTCCGGCGTAAGTATATTGCAGAGTCCGGTTGCCCAGGCATCGGCCTTCGCCGGATCACGGGAAAAACAGGTCACTAAGTCCGCGATCCCGAAGGAGACCGAAGGGCCGACGGTCGCTGAGGATGTGCATATCCCGAGGATCTCGTTTTGCGGCGGGATGATGAATGCGGTTTTTCCCGAAGACGGCGCGGACCCGGCGTAGATCCCGACACGCACGTCCCGATCAGAAAACAGTACGATATCCCCCCCGTTGTCGATCAGTCCGAACGCGGCGCCCAAATCCCGCATCGCCAAAACACCCGCCCAGCCGATCGATGCGGCGACCGCGGCCATAGGGCCGACATCAGCTTCAAATGCGGCATCCGCCATCCGTCTGACCGTTTCCGGGGAGCCGGCGGATGCCGGAACGGGTCCGTAACTCATCTGAAAAAAAGGATCGGCCAAAAGATACCGCTCAAGACTGGTCCGCGCCGCGATCATCCCTTCCTTTGCCGCTTCGATGTGACAAACATCGTCGGCGAGGATCGTGGTGATCGTCTCGCGGTATGCGAACTTTTCGCGGATCATGTGAGCCGTTACTTCTGGATGCTCAGCGCCCGCTGGGGGCAGTAGGTCGCACATCTTCCGCAGAGGACGCAGCGCTCGGAATCAACGACGAGCTGCCAGTTCTCGTCAAAGGAGAAGACCTGCTTTTGACAGATGCTGATACAAAGTCCGCAGTCCACACAGTCTGTACGGTTGTGGGAAACCGCGTCCTTCTGAATACGGATCGTGACCCCTTTTCGCGTGAGTGCCGCGATGAATCTGCCGGCATCATTGTCATCCACATCGAGGAGCGCCCAGCCCTCATCCCCGTCGATCAAGGCGCGTTCCACATTCACCATCACGCCTGACCGGAGGATAGCGGCGGCAATGTTTGGGTACTGGACCCCGTCGGAGTCAAACTCGACCATCAGCTTCATCTTCGTCCCCTCCCGCCGACAAGATCACCGAGATCATACGAGTTCAGCATCCCGAGGATATGCCGGGACGAGTCGATCACCACAAGGGCGCCGATGTTGTGCTGCTGAAGGATCCGGGCGGCAAAGTCCACCGGCGCGTCCGGACCGATCGTGATGACGTTTTTGGTCATGATCTCCGAAACGGTCATATCCTGCTCATCATTTGCAAATGCTTTGGAGACATCATACGTTGTCACGATACCGATCAGCCGGTTCTCCCTGTCGATAACCGGCAGATGGTTCGTCTCGCCTTTCAGCAGACGTTTCGCCGCCTCTTTGACGCTTTCGCCGCCGGTGATCGTCACGAATTTAGCGACCATCATCTCATTCACATGACAGACATACCCCTTCTCCGCCATGGGTTTGTTCCTCTTTTCGGCATCGATCGGCCGGGAAGCATGAGCCATCGTAAAGGAGCCTTTTTCGATCCGGACCTTCAGCTCGGCTGCGACCTCACGTGCCTTTTTATAACTCGAGAGGGGAGAACAGCGGACCTCTTCTCCGTCGATCTCGACCGATCCGCTCTTCAGCTCGGCATAGGTGACCTCGCGGATCACGGGCCGGTCCCGAAACGGCGTGCCGTAATCGACGATGCTCGTTTTCAGATCCTCATCGCGGACCGCGGTATGCTGCACGATCTCCTCGTTCAGAAGAGGGATCGGAACGCCGATGCCGACATACATCGTGACGCCGTATCCGGTCATGGTTGCGGCGCGGATAAAATCAGGAGACATATCCTTCATGTTTCCTGCGGTCATCAGGGTGCCGAATCCCGATCCGGGTGATGACTGCGTGCCTTCCCCGACCACGACGCCGTTTGCGCCGCCGATAAAGATCGGAGTGCCCGAACCGATCACGGAAAAGGTCGGATCGTTTGGAAGAGGAGAGAGACACCCGGCGCCGGAGTAGGTGATATTTCTGTGGGAAGGCAGAAGATAGCCCATATAGGTTTTTATTGCCCGGTCGCTCATATTCACGGCTGCATTATAGGACTGGTAGGCGTTTCTCGGATTGACCATGATTGCCTGATTGAGTTCCTGGAGCGTGAACTCGTTGGTTATGGAGGTGCGGGGATAACAGTCGGTCCCTTTTGCCCGTGCATGGAGCTCCACGGATTTTCCGGCGATCAGATCCTGAATGACATGGGCCCCGCCGTACTCCGCGTTCCTGGTGGTCGACTCCTGGGTCGCTCCAAGATAACAGTCGACGGCTGCAATGCCTGCATATGCTTCCACATTATTGAGCCACATCTTCTCCATCCTGATAGGGATCTCGGGATGACCAAAGTTCAAAAATGCCCCGGACGAGCACATCGCGCCGAAAGTACCGGTGGTGACCACGTCCACTTCACGAAGTGACCCGGTAACGCCGAGTTCGTCGACGATATCCGGCATCTCTTCAGCGCTGACCACACGGACACTTCCATCACGAATACGCTCATTTATTTCGTCGATGGATTTGTACATATAATTATTAGTTAATCCCGCTCATCCTATATTAACTGCGTTATTTTGCCTGAGGATAATCCTGTTTTGCCCGGATTACCGCCCGGATGCCCCCGCGCGGATTTATAACGTCACCGGCATATCTCGGGATGAGGTGCAGGTGGGCGTGCATGACCGTCTGGCCTGCCGCCTCCCCGCAGTTCACCCCGATATTGTAACCTGCAGGCGAATACGCCGCATCAAGATGGATCTTCGCACGGCCGATCAGTTCACTCACGGCCGCGTGTTCGGCGGGGGTAAGGTCGAACCAGGAAGAAACATGCCGGCGGGGAATGATCAGGACATGACCCGGTGAGACCGGATAGAGATCCCATTTCACATAGGCGAGATCATTGCCGAACAGACAGGCGTCGTCACTGCAGAACGGGCAGTCCATGGTTACGTCCGCTGACCTCTGCCGAGCAGGGCACGCAGATCGTCCCGGTAGATGAACAGGATCTCTCTGATATTGCTTATCAGTCCGGGTGAAAACCTGAAGAGCAGGTAGGCGATCACGAGGATCAGGAGGAACGCCGCTCCTTCGCAGATGACATTGTGAGACCAGAAAAAGCTTGCATACCCGGGGATCATCGGGTGAGCGAGCTCCTCCTCAAACCAGGGGAACCACTGTCCGAAGTATGCCATGATCACAAACACGTTCCTGAAGATGTTTATAATAAATATCGGCGCCGCGACCAGCAGCGTCAGACCGATCTTCTGTTTCCACGAGGTCTTAGTGAGAGCGATGACTCCAAGAAGGATCGCGACCGCCGTAATCCCGGTGCATCCGAGGATGATCTGATCCATGTATCCGTAGGTCTGACCGGGAACGGCCCAGACCGACTCAAACATATCCCAGCCGGCCATGATGTAGGGGAAGCTGAGCATATCGAACACCGCCCGGATACAGAACACAACCACGGAGATCAGCCAGTTCCCAAGTTCGGTGATCAGGGCGAACGGAGCATACACGATCCCGCCGACCGCGGCCGCGTAGGTGAGCCGCAGGATCCGCACATCACCGGCAGTCAGGCGCCTGACCGTAATATAAATGAGCGGAAGACCGGCGATCACCATGACCGGGTAGAAGATGTTCCCCTCTTCGATAAGGGCGGGCAGCATCAGAAGAAAGCTGAACTCCAGAAGGATCCACCCGGTGATCGCGGTGAATCGTTCATGTTTTCCCGGGATCAGCGTAAGAAGAAATGCAGTCAGACTGATGATAAGGATCCAGAGTATAAGGGTATCCAGCATATTAGATGCTTATTGGTAGGGCATAGTCGGATAAATGGGTTTGCCACCCGGACTGACGGATCCCATAAGAGTATTTAACGTTGAAAAACCAATAGTGTATTCTATGATGTTCTGCCCAACATGCGGAAAGCTGATGAAATCAAAGGACGGCCAGTTATGCTGTTCAAAATGTGGATATACCGAAACCATCACCGCCGAAAATAAGGAGCAGATGAAAAAAGTCGCGTACATGCAGGAAAACGACATCCTCATCGTGGAAGAAGGCGCGGATATCGGAACGAAACCTACGATCGCGATAAAATGCCCGAACTGCGGTCACGGCCTGGCCGAGTGGTGGCTCCGTCAGCTGCGCAGTGCTGATGAATCCGAGGTCAGATTCTTCCGCTGCACGAAATGCAAACACACCTGGCGTGAATACGATTAAGCCGGTTTCCCCCCTCTTTTTTTAAGCAGGTCACACGAGTATTTATATACTTACCTGTAATATCTTATAAATATGTCAAACCTTCCCGAAGACTCACTGAAGATTGAGAATATCGTTGCATCAACCAAGGTGAATGACAGTCTGGACCTGGTGGCCTTGGCCGCCCAGATTCCGGGAGCGGAATATAATAAACAGCGTTTCCCGGGAGTCGTTTTGCGTATGCAGAATCCAAAGATCGCGGCATTGGTCTTTGGATCCGGAAAAGTCGTTCTCACCGGTGCAAAAAGTCTGGAAAACCTCACCAAAGGACTGGAGTATCTCGTTACCCTGTTAAAGGATCTAAAGATCCAGATCATCGACAATCCGACCTACACAGTCCAAAACATCGTCACCTCGGCGGATCTCGGCAGCCGGATCAACCTCAACAAGATCGCCATGAGTTTCAATCTTGACAAGATCGAGTATGAACCCGAGCAGTTTCCCGGACTCGTCTACCGGCTGGATGATCCGAAAGTGGTCGTTCTGCTCTTCGGTTCGGGAAAACTGATCATCACCGGCGGGAAGAAAACGGCCGACGCCCAGCGTGCGGTAAAAAAGATCTACGAAGATCTGATCGCTCTCAAACTTCTGCAGATAGAATAATCGATACCAAACCCTCTTCAATACTGTTTTTTTTTCTGCAGCCGCTGACGGGAGCGGCTGTGGAAAAATCAGGGGTGTTATCCCTGATAGACTACTTCGAGACTGCCGTGCGCGACGGTCTTTCCATCACGAAGCGCCTCGATGACCTCATCCATTTTCGCATTTGCCGCAATGACGAGCGGTTCGACCCTGCCGAATACCTGGAAAAGGAGCCGGTCGGTGATCCCAAGGCCGGGCGACGGACCGTGCCAGGCATGCTCGCCGAAGTCGTTGAGTCCCTGGACTGCCGGGAAAGGAAACTTCGGCGCAGGTCCGGCGTCGTATCCCGGCGGGATGTACCCGACGGAGGGAATGTTCCAGACGGTCCAGATACATTTGGTGTTCTCGCCGCCGGACTTGTTCTGAACGACCATTGCTATATACTGGACTTCCTTTGAGACACCCTGGAGTTCGATCTTCGGGGAGATGTTGCCGCCGGGAAAGCTGCTTGACGCAGTCAGCCCGTGGGTTCCTACGTGAATGGTGATTGTGTCCATATTCTATACTCTAACAGGCAAATTAATTAAAGTATAGGTCGAGTTACTATTCCATGGACCAGTTGACGATCTACACCGACGGAGCAAGCCGGGGAAATCCCGGACAGGCCGCAGCAGCCTGGCTGATTTTGCGGGGAGACGATGTGCTGGAATCGGATGTGCTGACCCTCGGCCGGGCAACCAATAATGCGGCCGAGTATGCGGCCCTGAATGCGGCTCTTGGCCGGGCGGCGCGGCTTTGCACCCCGAAAGAGACCAAAGTGGCGGTCTTTTCCGACAGCAATCTGATGATCTCCCAGATGACCGGAAGATACGCGGTCCGGTCGCCGGATCTTCTTCCCCTGTATGAAAAGGCACGATCTCTGGCATCGGTGTTTGCGGGCGTCACCTACACGCATGTTCCGCGGGAGAATCCCTATGTAGGTTCCTGCGACTGGTTATGCAATAATGCCCTTGATCTGCTGGCACGCCCCTCCCGCCCGGTGCAGAAGAGAATCGAGTGCGTCCCGATCGGGATCGTTCATTCGCCGTTTGAGACCAAAGAGGATGCTCCCCGGCAGGGGATCTTTACCGACAAACCGAGCCGGATCACGATCTACGAAAAATACCGGGACGGTCTTTTTGGTCTTTGTGCAGGGGACAAAGTCTTTGTTTTGTGCTGGTTCGACCGGGCAGAACGCGATATTCTGAAGGTGAAGCCGCATGGTCACGGGGACGGGAAAATGCGCGGCGTTTTTTCGACCCGGGCGCCGGTCAGGCCCAATCCGATCTCCCTCACGCTTGTCACGATCACGTCGGTCAATGATCTGGTCCTTACCGTCAAAGGGCTTGAAGCGCTTGACAATACCCCGGTCCTTGACATCAAACCGTATTACGGGGATATCGACAGCTGAGCAGCATTTTGTCGGCGATCTCGACCATTTCCCTGACTTCGGCTTCACACCTTCGTTCGACGGCGCTGTAATCCTTCGCGTCGACCATATCCCATACCTTTTTTCCGGTAGGTTTCTGCTCACGTTCGGGCAGGAGGGCGTCGGCGAGCTGGTTGTGGGAACAGGGATGCAGAATAGGGGTTTGGTTCCTCACGAATCCTATCCCGGCGACGGAGAGGTCGACGATCCGGCATTTGCCGAGGGTTTCATAGATCTCTTCGGGCGCGGCCGCGTTGTACTGGAGACATTTTGCCATAAGGAACGGCATGTCGAATGTGGATATGCCGACCCCGCAAACCACAGGATCCGCCTGGATCATTTTTTTGGTATTGACACGCGCCCACATCTCAGCAAAGACCTGATAGAGTGAGAGCACGACGTTTTCTTCGCTTCCTTCGCGCCACATCCAGAAATGGGCATAATCGTTGGTGACTTCGCCGGCGAGCGGGAGCCCGCTGTAGACCACGCCGCCGAGAAGGGTGTGACCTTCCCGAAATGCATTTACCGCAAGGGAAGCGCCGGTCCGTTTTTTCCGGTCGGCCGGCGGGACGAATGCTTCGAGATCGAAGACGAGGAACTCGGTCTGGTTCGGGGTGAAGATGACCATGTTCAGATGACCGAGAGACTGATGAGGCCGAGGATCCCGGTCCAGATCGTGTGAACTGCGATAGCAGTCAAAAGAAGACCGACGATCTTTGAGAGGATGACGAGGACGGTTTCCCCGAGGAGTTTTTTGATCTGCGCCGAGAAGATGAGGATCAGCCAGATACACAGGAGAGCGAGGATGACGGCGAGGAGCGTCAGAAGAATGCCGTCCTGTGCGCCAAGGATCATGACGGTGGTGATGGTTCCCGGCCCGCACATGACCGGCGTGCCGATGATGACGCCGGCCATGGATTTTTTGCCGATCCGGTCACTGCTTTCAAGGTTTTTGTGGCCGGCCGAAGAACCGCCGATCTCCAGACCCAGAACGATCTGCAGACCAAGAATAAAGAGGATGATACCGCCGGCAACTTTGAAGCTTTCGAGTTCGATCCCGAGCAGATCGAAGAGGAGGTTATTGAATATCAAAAATGTCAGCATGAGAATGCCGGCGACGCCTGTTGCGACGAATGCCTGGCGGATCATCTCGGCTTTCTGGAGATCTCTGGTGAGATTGATGAACATCGAGACCGAGAGAAGGGGATCCAGGATAATTATCAGGGTAAACGCGGCTGATATTATGGTCACCAGTAGTTCCAGCATATAAGTAGTATTGAGCGTTCCCGCATATTATACCTGGGGCACGTTCCCGGTTTCCTGATAAAAAAGATACGGGACGGGGTATTTTTCCCGTCGGATCACTTGCGGGTGAGTTTGCTCCAGCGTAACTTTTCGATGCCGGTTCTGCCGACACATGCGTATCTGCGGACAAAAAAGGCAAAAATCGCAACACAGAGAGGAGTGACGACACACATCACCGGTACGCAGAATGCGATCGTAGAGAGGACCTGGTCAGTGGTCATCGTTCCCATACTTAATACATAGATGGGGAAAACGACGATCACGTGCAGGAGTTCAACGATCAGTGCAATGATAACTGCACGCAGGACGGTCAGTTTTCCCTGCCAGAACCGGATCGCAATACCTGAGAGGAAACCTGCCAGAATCGTCCCTATCATACAGGGTACGGCGACGATGCCCCCCTGCAGGAATCTGAGATATCCGCTGACAAGACCTGCGATAGTGCCAATGACCGGACCGCCGATAAGACCGGCGAGAATGACGCCGACGTCACGGAAGTTTACCAGGACACCGTTCACTTCAACCCCGCCGTAATTACCGTAAAGGGAGATCCCCAGAGTCAGGAGTGCTGTCCAGACAAGATCCGTGAGTTTTGCTTCTCCGGAGACCAGACGTTTGAAGACTCCGGTGATCGTAAACAGATAGAGAATAACTGAGGCAATCATCATCCGGGCAAGGAGCAGGATGAGAACGGCATACTGGGATGTACCTTCTCCGAGGGTAGAGAATCCCGCATCATATGCCAGAAGGAAGGCGGCAAGCACCAGTCCTATAATAATCGACACGAGGATTTTTGTGGTTTGTGTGGGTTTTTCTTTAGTTTCTGCCATAGAGAGGCCTTCAACATAGTCATTTTTGATGAAATGTCATCTCTATTGGAAAAAGAATTATTTATGGGTAATTATTTTACCCTGCCGTGAGATCACGCCGCACTCATTGATTAAACCGGATCTACTCCTCATCAGCCGAGAAGGCCGTGTCGGCCCGCAGTTTCCGTCCCTGCCTGACCAAAAAGAAATAGACCGCCGCGGTCAGGGCGCCTGACACGAGATACGACATCTCAAGAGGCATCCCGATCCCAAACGGCACCCCGGCAAGATGCTCCGGACTCGACCAGAGTATGAACGAGATCACGACAAACAGGATCCCGGCGCCCGGGATCATCGTGATCCAGAACGGTTTTCCTTTACTGATCAGATACACCGTCGCCGTCATCAGCGCAAACGAAGCTATCACCTGATTGAACCAGGAAAAGTAGTTCCAGAGGACCGCATACCCGGTAGGGATCAGATTCGACCAGAA
Source organism: Methanocorpusculum sp. GPch4 (assembly GCF_012062385.1). Classification (NCBI taxonomy): domain Archaea; kingdom Methanobacteriati; phylum Methanobacteriota; class Methanomicrobia; order Methanomicrobiales; family Methanocorpusculaceae; genus Methanocorpusculum; species Methanocorpusculum sp. GPch4. Next base: position 53,169 of record NZ_SIJA01000032.1, read on the forward strand.
CAGAAGCAAGGTTATCGCGGCAACCAGCGGAAGAGCCAGAAGAATGCGCTTTCTCATCGTCGACTGATCGAATCCGAAATGGCCCGCGACCGAGGTCCGCATGACACGAAGGGCCGTGTCCCCGCTCGTTATCGCGAGGATGATCAAAACGAGTATCGCGAGCACGATAAGAAACGTCGGGAACACCAGATCCAAAATCTCGAAGATGATCGCGTTGCCGTTCGCTGACGCAAGCATCTCGGGTCTGAGCGTAAAAATGATCGAAGCGCCCGCCGCCCAGATCATCGCGATGATGCCTTCCGCGACCATCATCCCGTAGAATACTCTTCTTCCTTCGCGTTCCGAGGTGATCGTCCTTGATGTGATCGGCGACTGGGTCGCGTGGAACCCGGACAGGATCCCGCAGGCGATAGTGATAAAAAGCATCGGCACGATCGGCTGGCCGCCGGGATGGGCGGAGAATGCTTCGGTGATCCCTGCCGGCGTCAGGACAAGGTCAGGAATAGACGAAGCAAACGGGATGTAGGCAAAACACAAAAGGGCGGTGACCAGAATCAATGCCACGCCGAATACCGGATAAATTCTCCCGACCACTTTGTCGATCGGAAAGATCGTCGAGATGATATAATAAACAAAGATCCCGACAACCGCACAGACCAGAACCGCCGGCCCAAAGGGCAGCAGAAGAAGAATGAAATTTGCCGGAATGTTTGTAAACGTCGTAACAAGAAGCAGAAGTGAAAGGATCACAAGAACAAGAAAGATCGCGCCTGAGGTCCTGCCGAGAAATTTGCCGACCAGGCCCGTCATATCGGAACCATTGTTTCTGGCCGAGATCATCCCCACGTAATAGTCATGGATCGCCCCGCCGATCACGTTGCCGACCGGGAGGATGAGAAAGACGACCGGCCCGAACTTCATCCCAAGGACAACACCCACGATCGGCCCCATCCCGGCGATGTTCAGCAGCTGGATCAGCATGTTCCGCCGTCTGGAAAGAGGAACACGCTCGACCGCGTCCGGATTCTTCAGTGCAGGGGTTTTCCGGTCGTCGGGCCCGAATATTTTTTCCGCGACTTTACTCCAGAAGAAATAACCGAAGATGAGGATACAAATGCCTGCAAGAAACGTGATCATACTGATGATTCTATAGTGAATCATCCGACACGTTAAAAATTGTGAATCGGACTTACTCGGTGCTGGTGCGGCGCCGATTCGGGAAAGGTAAGGTTGGGTGTGGAAGCATGAGATAAACCAACCGCGAATCGGCGCGAATCCCGCCCTTCGGGCTCCCAGAATCGGATTTGCTTAACCTCACTCTCGCCCGTCGTGTCTAGTCGCAAGGCAAAGCCTTGCTCCGCTAAGGTTGTCCGCTTTCAGCGTCCAACCCGCTATCAACACGACGGCTCGTCCCTTTATCGGGACCGTTCGGGCAAATCCTGTCGCCGCCCCAGCGGCTCCCGTGAGAGAGATGCATATTGGGCATTACTATATGTGAAAATATCCATTTTACTGTCAATCACTACGTAAGATCAAGAGATAAATCAATAACGGGAGGCGCTGGAGCGCCGACAGGATTTGCCCGAACGGTCCCGATGAAGGGATGAGCAAGACAGCGAAGCTGGATTGCGAAAGTGAGGAAGAGCAAATCCGATTCTGGGAGCCCGAAGGGCGGGATTCGCGCCGATTCGCGGTTGATTTTTTCTCTTGTGTCGACACTAATACCATACACGAAATCGAAGTACATCTCATACGCACATCAGTTTTTTCGATAGATAGTACACCGCGTAACTCCTATTTGAAAAAGAGTTTGGTTATTTGCGGTCCGGGTTCTTACACCCGCATCCGCAGCCGCCGGGACAGGCAGCCTTCGCAGCCTTTTCCGCACGATTCTCTACCCAGAGTTCAGCGGCGACCGGCGCCCACTTCTCTGCTGCGGGAACGGTCTTTTTCATCAGATCATGAACATCTTCGGGGTTCACCATATCCGTGGACTTTGCTTTGGCAGCATCCACCATCGCAGTAAGCCTCTCCGGATTGTCAAGCAGGGGACAGGGGCGGAGATGGTTTGGATTGAACGGCTGGTTTGCGCGATACTGCATAAACAGCGGAGATTTGTATGCCTCGAGAAGCGTGTGGGTCCTGATGTTCGCGTCAGAGTAATGAATGAATGCGCATGGCTCGATATCGCCGTTTGCATTGATGTGGAGATAGAACCTGCCGCCGGCGATACAGCCGTTCACATACTCGCCGTCGTTCCAGAAGTCCATCGCAAAGATCGGGCGGGTGGCGCGGATATGTCTGACCTGGTGATACATATGCTCCCTCTGCTCGGGCGTTGCCAGAAGTTCAGGCACGGCGTCCACGCCGACCGGCATATACGTAAAGAACCAGGCAAACTTCGCTCCCCGGGCGATCATATCATCGATGTAGGCGTCACTGCCGATAATATCGGTGTTTGCACTCGTATAACAGCAGGAGATACCAAACGGCAGTTTCTTCTGTTTCAGGATCTCCATCGCCTTGATGACTTTGGCATACACGCCGGCGCCGCGTCTGGCATCCGTCGCCGCCTCATCCCCTTCGATACTGATCGCCGGAACAAAGTTCCCGACCCGGAGCATCTCGTCAGCAAATGCCTCGTCGATCAACGTGCCGTTCGTAAACGACAGGAAAACACAATCGCTGTGTTTTTCGCACATCCTGATGATGTCTTTTTTCCGGACAAGCGGTTCGCCGCCCGAGTACAGGAAAAAGTAAGTACCGAGAGCTTTTCCCTGCTCGATGATCGAGTCCCACTCTTCAAGGGTCAGGTTCATCCGGTTCCCGTACTCAGCCGCCCAGCACCCGATGCACTTCAGATTGCAGGCGCTTGTCGGATCCATCAGGATCGCCCAGGGAATATTGCATCCCTCTTCCTCTCTCAGCTTGATCTTCTTGTCTCTGCCGAGAACAACGGCATTGACGATGAAGTTCTCGAAGATCTTTTTCCTGACAAAAGGATCGATGTCGGTGTACAGATCGGTTATGAACTTGTACCAAACCCCGTCCTTATCGGAAAGCACCCGCTTCACGGTTGGAAGAGGACCTTCCAGCGTGTTGTTTTTATCCAGAAACTCCACCCATTTGAGGAGTTTCGGAATGTTTTTTTCAGGATCGGAGTCCAGATACCCAAGGACCTGTTTTATACCGAGAGCCTGAAGTTTCTCTTTCAATGTACTATGTGTCATTATTGGTTAACTCCGGAAGAGTACTGTATAACTAATAGTATCGCCCCTTCTCTTTGATATACTTGTTGTCACGGATTGCCGGGAAAAGAGGGTCAATCCTCGTGTTTTTTGCTCCGGCTCCGCATCTTGTAGAAGATGACGATGATCACGAGGACCGCAGCGATGTAGGCGATCACCGGGAGAAATTCCGAGGTGAAGGTCTGACTCATCATAACAAGCGACAGGCCGATCACGATCGCGGAAAGGATCAGGCCGATCACCAGTTTATCGACCGAACTTTCGATCGTTTTACTCAGATCGGTCACCTCTTTTGCGGAGATATCCACTTTGAGTTTGCCTTCCGAAGCCATCTCCAGGACCGATCCGAGCTGCCGCGGGACGCGGGCAAGATCTTCGAGTCTGACTTTGGCGTCCAGCAGCTTTTTCTGAATGTTGGCGGGATCCCGCATATCATCGGCAACGATCTTTTTTAAGAACGGTTCCACCTCTTTGGTGAACTCAAGATCCGGATCGAGCGTGAAGGCGACGTTGGAGACAAGCATCAGGCCCTTTAACAGCTGCATGATATTTGCCGGAACGCGGATGTTGTTTTTCTGGAACAGATCCTGGATGGAACCAAGCAGACCGGAAAAGTTCACCTGGGCGCCCATCTCTTTGTAGTCCAAAAGGGCGAGATACAGTTCGCTTCGAAATTCGTCGATCCCGGTCGAGGGGATCTGGACACCCAGATTTTTGATATAGCGGATCGTCAGATCAGTATCCGCCGAAAGAAGAGCAAGGATCAGCGAGATGAATTTGTTCCGCATATCCTTCATCACGACCCCGCAGACACCGAAGTCGAGGAAGACGAGATCGCCGGACGGGGAGATCCGGAGGTTTCCCGCATGCGGATCACCGTGATAGAACCCGTTTTGGAAGATCTGGATCATGAACGCTTTCAGACCCCGGCTTGCCAGATCTTTTGGATCCATGCCCATCGCAAGGATCGCGTCGATGTCGTCGCTCCTGCATCCGGCGACAAACTCCATTGCCAGCAGCTCTTTTCCGGAGATGTCCCAGTAGATCTTCGGGACTTTGATCCCCGGAATGCCGGAGAACTTCATGTTTCGGGCAAGGCGTTCGGCGTTCATTCCGTCACGGGTGAAGTCCAGCTCCTTTCTGATCTGCGTAGTGAAGTCATCAACGAGCGAGACCGGGTTGTAGATCCGCAGTTCCGGGCGTTTGTCTTCGAGCAGCTGGGCGATGGACCGGAGGAGAACGACATCCTGCTCGATCCTTGCGGTGATCCTTGGACGCTGGATCTTGAGTGCGAGGATCGTTCCGTCCTGCATGACGGCCCGGTAGACCTGCGATATGGAGGCGGCGGCGAGGGGTTTTGGATCGACCGAGGTGAACACGTCACGCCAGTCGGGGATATATTCGTCGAGGGTCGGGATCACTTCATCGAACGGAACAACGCCCACCCGGTCCTGGAGTTTGCACAGTTCGTCGATCATCTCGGCAGGGAACAGTTCTGTTCTTGTGCTCATGAGCTGACCGAACTTGACAAACGTGGGACCCAGTTCCTCAAGCGCCATCCGGATCCTGACATACGCCGAGTAGCCGCTGAACTCTTCCACGGCTGCTTTTTTCGTATTGATAAATCCGGGAAACATCTCATTGATGAAGTAACCAAACCCGTATTTGACTAAAACATCAGCGATCTGACCATATCTTCGAAGACTTACACTCGCCATAGTGTAGTTGTTAATTGGCTTTTGCAGATGTTAATGTTACGTCTAAATTATCCTATAGGAAGTGCTTATAAACCTGAGGCTCAAATTATTGTAATGCCTTAGAAACTAAGGAAGGATTGATACAAAATGGACAAATACCGTTGTATGGTCTGTGGCTATGTCTACGACCCGGAAAAAGGCGCAGGTATCATGTACCCTGCCGGAACATCTTTTGAATCACTTCCAGACACCTGGAAATGCCCTGTCTGCAGCGCTGGTAAGTCGCAGTTCAAAAAGGTGTAACCAGTCATGGCAGCCCGCGAGATTGTTGAAAATATCTATGCGGTCGGAACGATCAGCTGGGATCTTCGGTGCTTCGATTCGATCATGCCGACGCCAAGGGGCAGCAGTAATAATGCATACCTCGTAAAAGGCAGCGAAAAGGCAGCCCTTATTGATACCGGTGAAGCGCATGAAGAGGCGGAGTTCATCACCAATCTGATGCGGGCTGATCAGCATTCCCTGGATTATATCGTCTGTCTGCACGCAGAACAGGATCATTCCGGATTATTGCCGCTGCTTCTGGAAGTCTATCCGATGGCCAAAGTCGTCACGAACGAGGTCTGCAAAGGACTCCTCATGGCGATGCACCATCTGGAAGAGGTCGAGGAGCGGTTCATCGTTATCGGGGACAAAGAGACGCTTTCTCTTGGCGACAAGACGCTGAAGTTCTATCTTGCCCCCTGGGTCCACTGGCCCGACACGATGTTTGCAGAAGTCGTCGAAGACAAAGTTCTGTTTACGACGGATTTCCTCAGCACCCACTACGCTTCGCCGACATTATTCCAGAACGATGACTCTTCTGAGTATCTGGAAGGAGTGAAACGCTATTATGCCGCGATCATGATGCCGTTTAGAGCAGCGGTCCGTGAACAGCTGGCACTGGTGGAAGAGATCGCGCCAGAGATCGTGGCCCCGAGTCACGGTCCGGTCTTAAAGCTTCCCGCAAAGATCATGGATCTCTATCATGACTGGGCATCCGAAACGCCGAAGAATTCGGTCGTTGTCGCCTATGTCACCATGCACGGCAGCACAAAACTGATGGTCAACTTTTTGGTCGACGATCTTGTGCAGCGCGGGATCCCGGTTCACCAGTATAATCTTCTGGAGACGGATTCCGGTGTTCTCGGCAGTGCGATCATCGATGCTGCGACCATTATTCTTGCAACGCCGACCGTTCTGTTCGGCCCGCATCCGCTGGCCGTCAACGCGGCGTATCTGGTCAGAGCGCTTCGTCCGAAGGCAAAATATCTCGGCGTGATCGGTTCATACGGCTGGGGAACCAATGCCGTGAATTATCTTGCCGAGATGCTTTCCCCGCTCGGGGCCGAGGTCCTGGAACCTGTGTATATCAAGGGTCTTCCTGATGAAGAGGCGGTCTCTTCTCTGCACAAACTGGCTGATTCGATCGAAGAGCGTCACAAAACGCTCTGAATCTTCTTTTTTTATTCCCCGATACATACGTTTTTATTCCAGATCGACCTAAGATTCTACTATGGCACAGGCTAAAGAGATCTACAAATGTAACATCTGCGGAAACACGGTCAGAGTGATCAACGGCGGCCGCGGGGAACTGGTATGCTGCGGAGAGCCCATGGAGCTCCTTGCGGAAAACAGCACCGATGCGGCAGTCGAAAAACATGTCCCGGTCGTCGAAGAGGTCGCCGGAGGATACAAAGTCGTGGTCGGCTCGGCGCCCCATCCGATGATCGATGAACATTTCATCACCTGGATCGCCCTGAAAACCGATGACGATATCGTGCATGAAAAGTTCCTTTCTGCCGGGGAAAAACCTGAGATGGTGGTAAAGACTTCAGCAAAGGCAGTCAAAGCAGGTGAGTATTGCAATATTCACGGGCTTTGGGTCAAAAAGGTATAACCCCCCCTTCCCTTTTTTTCTTTTCTTTTTCCGGCGTGCCGCTCTCCTGAACGCCCGGGGACCGTTTATGTACAGAATGTATCCGGGAAGTCTTTTTCAAAAATGCTGAAAAAAGGGGGATCAGATGAGATTATAGAGCGTATCTCTCTGCCGCAGGGTCCTGCCGATGTCTGCGCACATCAGCTCCATAGCCTCCGGGCTGAAATAATCCGCTTCATCTCCCGCGCCCGCATCCGTTGAGAGCGCGTCGACAAACATCGTGCCGCCGACATCGTTTCCTCCTGCCATCAGACAGAGCTGGGTCATCTTCCTGCCGATCTTCGACCACGGGACCTGGATGTTTGCGAAGTTGTCCAGAAACAGCCGGGAAACTGCCACCAGAAGGATATCGTCCCGTCCGGTCGCGTCATGATCCACCAGACCCGCCCGCTCGAGAGGCGTGTTTTTGTGCAGGAACGACAGCGGCACAAGTTCGGTAAACACCCCGCATTCATCCTGCATCTCCCGAAGGATCGCCAAATGCCGCGCCCGGTCCTCTGCCGTCTCCACCGATCCGTACATGATCGTGGACGTTGCCCGGAGCCCTGCTTCCGAAGCCTCTTTGATGATCCGCACCCACTCGGCGGCCGGGAGCTTTTTCTCACAGATGACCTTTCGGACCCGGTCGACAAGGATCTCCGCCGCAGTTCCCTGGACCGACCCGAGTCCGGCTGCTTTCAGCCGGATCAGCGCTTCCTTTGTCGAAATACCGCTCCGTTCTGCCGCATACAGGATCTCATCCGGGCTGCATCCGTGGACATGGATACCCGGGATCTCCTCATGGAACGTCCGGATCATCTTCTCGTAGTTTTCGATTCTGAACTCCGGATGGATCCCGGAAAGATACGAGACCTCCGTGACCTTCTTTTTGCATGCGTCCCTGGAATGCTCCCGGAACTCCTCATCGGTAAAACAGAACGCCTCGGGATCGGTGCTTTTTCGCCCGAATGCGCACAGGCCGCAGCAGTTTTTACAGATGTTCGTCATGTGGACGTTCATGTTCCGGACATATGTTACGACATCGCCGTTTTTTCGTGCACGGACGATGTCTGCCGCTTCTGCTATCTTCCAGATGTCGGCGTTTTTCACGGTGAACAAAAACGCCGCCTCGCTCTCGGTAAGCCGGGCCCCTCCCAGGACATTCTCCAGAATACTGGTAACGTTCATTTTCTCTTTCCTTTCGTTTTGGTCTCTTTGGTCTCTTTGCTCTTTTTCAGTTTTCTGCTGACGACTTCGAGGATGATGATGATCAGGATCACCCCAAGGGCCGATTCAAAGATATGAAGCGGCACAAATCCGAGCATGGGGAGCGTAAACAGGGCTTTTCCCACGATCCATTCCTCTTTGACCGGCTGCATCCTGCCGTAGTTGGGAAATACCGCATACTGATCAAAGGCCTCGTTGTTGTCCCCTTTGGTGAAATATCCTGCATGTGCCGCTTCGCCGGTGAATCCCGCCTGCTCGGCCGTGGATGCATTGATCCAGGTCATCGCCCGGTGGATGAACGGCGTCACGCCGGTCATCCCGTTTGGCCGGTAGATGATCACATCTCCGTACTCTCCAAATGAGGTTGTTCCCGCCTGCTTTGCCTCAACTGCCGTCATGAATCCGCCGTACCGGTTTTCTTCCACGACAAAGACGAGGTCGTTGACGTTCAGATTGGGCACCATGCTCTGGGATTCAACGGCCACCATGGCGGGCCAGGTCCCTGATACGGCAAACAACGCAGCCCCTACACCCAGGACAATGGCAAAAATGATAACTATGTCTCTGATGAGATTTATCCTCGGATCTTTTGACTGAGGGATTTTCGGAATAGAAAATGACATTGTTGTAGTATCTTATTCATTAATCGAAGGTATATGATGTTTTCCCCGGGATTTTGTCAGGTGCCGAATCTTCTGCCCCGCATCTGGTAGTCACGAAGCGCCCGGAGATAGTCGACTTTGCGAAAGCTTCCCCAGTTGATGTCGGTGAAAAAGAGTTCCGAGTAGACGGACTGCCAGATCAGAAAGTCGGTGAGATGGTTGCCGCCGGTTTTTATGACGAAGTCAGGGTTTACCTGAAAGATCAGGTGCTGCTCGATCATCTGTTCGGTGATGTCATCCGGGTCGATGTCCTCTCCGGCGATCTTTATTATTGCGTCGGTGATCTCTTCTCTGCCTTTTTTTCCTAAGGCGATCAAAATCTCGGGCGTTCCTGCGCCGTAGGTGACGTCATGACCAGGAGTGCTGACATGGACCCGGGTTTTTTCGGCGAGGGATGCCGGCTGTATGAGCTCTTCGATCTTTGCCGGATCGTTCGTGCTTATATGGAATATGAGCTTTTGGATAGCGGGAAACTCTTTTGTCCAGGTGAGGACCTCTTCCACTTTTCCGGTGTCTGAAAGAATATCTGCGTCACTGAGCATGAAACATATCTCCCGCGGAAATACGGTGAGGCCCCGGGTGATCAGATACTCATACAAACGGTATATCATGAGTTACTACTCTATTGATCTTCTTGCATATCAAATTCGCGTATTTTTGCGGGGTTGTTTTTTGAATGCATGAAGAGGGTGAACCGCGGATGAAATTCGTTAAGGGGTAAGGGAGGGTGTGGATAGATGAAAAAAGAACCGCGGATGAAATTCGGAAGGGGGTATGTTGGGTGTGGAAACATGAGAAAAAACACCCGCTCACCTGCAGAACAAGACCCGGACACACTGTCTCACACGAGCGGCATCTATTTATATACACAGATACATAATAAAAAACATGCTTTCACCAACAGATCTGCGAAAGGAGATTGAGAGAAGACTTCGCAGCTATCTATCCCGTGACAAGTCAGGAATCAGAAAAGCGCTTCTGCATCTGCTCATCCGGGCCAAATCATTGACCGTTCCCCAGATCCACGAAGCACTATCCGCAAAGTTCGACGTGACCTACCACTCCGTTGCCTCCATGGTAGGCATCGTCGCATCAAAACTCGGCATCCTGTCGACCCACAAAACCAAGGACGGCGCTCTTGGAGTTTACCAGCTCAAAGAGCAGTATGCCCAGCTCGTGGAACAGGTCGTTGAATCCGCCTGATTGAACCCGGGCCGGATCCAGTACCAACTTTTTTCAGGGTAAACCCCCCATCTATATGAAATGGATAACGCACAGGGGGGTCCCGTCCCTCTCTCGGATATACTGGTCGCGGATGACGTCATCACCTACATGGACAAACGCGGCGGGGACTTCAGAATAAGCACATCCTGCAGCGGCCCGGCCCTCATGCCGGTACGCATACGTCCGGCAAAATCATCCGACATTCCCATCCGGGCCGGAAACCATGTCATCTTCATCTCCAAATATCAGATCCAGTGGATCGCGGAGATCACCATGAGCATGGTCCCGCGGCTTCTCTTCGAAGACGGCGACTATGGTTTTTGAAGAACTGGAACACACCGCCGACATCCGGATGCGGATCACCGCGCCCGACCTGTCATCCCTCTTTGCCGAAAGCGGATTCGCTCTTGCCCGGACCCTCTACGGCGATTATCCCCGGGAAACGCCCGCCGTCTCATTTTCCCTTCAAGCCGACGGAAAAGACCCCGAGGAACTCATCGTCAATTTTCTCTCGGAACTGCTGTTTCTCACCGAAACCGAGTACCTCGTCCCCCAGAAGTTCACCCTCACCGTCGGACCATCCGTCTCCGGAACCGTTCAAGGCGTCCTCTTCGACCGGCAAAAACATGCCGGCGGCACCGGCGTAAAAGGCATCTCCTACTCCGGCCTCTCACTCACCAAAACAGAAACCGGCTATGAACTCATCATCATCTTCGACATCTGACCAATCATGAACGCACAGATACGGCAGACCGCCGCCAACGAATGGGAGATCCCCCGGGGTTTTGTCCCCGGCATGCGGGTCCCCGGACGGTTTTTCCTCTCGAAAAACCTCGCAGAAACGCTTGAAGACGGAGCCCTCACCCAGCTCGCCAACGTCGCCACCCTTCCCGGCATCATCCGGTGTTCGCTCGGCATGCCGGATATCCACTGGGGATACGGGTTCCCCATCGGCGGCGTCGGCGCCTTCGATGCGGAAACCGGCGTCATCTCACCCGGCGGCGTGGGATTTGACATCAACTGCGGTGTTCGGATGATCACCACTCCCCTGCATGTTTCCGACATCCCCGACATGCCCGGTCTGATCGAAGAACTTTTTACGGCAGTTCCAACCGGCGTCGGATCAAAGAGCCCTTGTAGGTTATCCCAGCAGGATCTCACCTGCATGCTCGAAAACGGCGCGAAACATGCCGTTATGATGGGCTACGGAACTGAACGCGACATCCTCCGCTGCGAAGAAAACGGCGCAATGGACGGCGCACAGCCGGAACATGTCAGCAAAAAAGCCCGGCAGCGGGGCATCCCCCAGTGCGGAACGCTTGGTTCCGGCAACCATTTTCTCGAGATCCAGACCGTCGACAAAATCGAGGATCAGGAAACGGCAGACCTCTTCGGCGTAACCGAAGGGCAGATCTGCGTCATGATCCACTGCGGATCCCGGGGTCTTGGCCACCAGGTCTGCACCGACCATCTGCAGATCCTGGAACAGGCCGTCCATACCTACGGGATCGAACTTCCCGACCGCCAGCTTGCCTGCGCCCCGCTCTCCTCACCGGAAGGCGAAGCATACTTCGGCGCCATGGCGGCATCAGCGAATTATGCCTGGGCCAACCGGCAGATCATCACCCACATCGTCAGAGAACTCTTCGTAAAAAAATTCCGCATCGAGTACGAAGAGATGCCCCTTGTCTATGACGTCGCCCACAATGTGGCAAAATGGGAAGAGCATGACGTAAACGGTGTCCGGCAAAACGTCTGCGTCCACCGGAAAGGAGCGACCCGGGCGTTCGGGCCGGGAAGACGTGAACTCCCGCACGAGTTCCAGGGATGCGGCCAGCCGGTGATCATCCCCGGAAGCATGGGAACGCCTTCGTATCTCCTCGCAGGAACCAAAGGCGCCATGGAAAAGACGTTTGGAAGCACCTGTCACGGATCGGGCAGAGTGCAAAGCAGATCCTCTGCGAAAAAAAGTCAGACCGGCGAAGAGGTCGCCCGGGCTCTTCTCGCTCAGGGGATCGTTGTCCGGGCGCCCAATCAGGCGGCCATCGCCGAAGAAGCCCCGGAAGTCTACAAATCCAGCAGCGAAGTCGTCAGAACCGTTCATGACGCCGGAATCTCCCGGATCATTGCACGGCTGAGACCTCTCGGGGTGATCAAAGGATGAGCATCGCCGTTTTCTGGGACAGCAAAATGACGTTCCACCGTCTCGTCGAGGATACGGCGTGTCCCTGTGAAGCCGTGACCCCGCTGCTGCTTGCAGCGCCGTTTTATCAGGGGACATATACCGGCATCATCGTCCCGACCGGATTTGGCAACACCTCATACTCGAAACTTCTGCCGGCTCTGCGGGCATGTTCCGGCCGGATCGAGCGCTACCTGGAAGCAGGCGGCCGGCTTTTGGTTTTCGGAGCGGCCGACGCTTCGCCGAACCGGTATGACTGGCTGCCTGAGGATGTCGGCTACCATTATGAATTTATGGAGCATTCGCTCACCGTCGACGCCTCCTCGCCCTGGTCCTGCCTTTTTGACGGGTATGACACCGAAAAGTTTGCAGCTGACGGCTGGTTCGAGTCGTATCCGGGCAAACCGGTCGCGACAGCCGAAAACGGATTTCCTGTCCTCGTCGAGTGCAGGATCGGCAAAGGCACGCTTCTCCTTGCAAGCACCCACGAGTATCCAAGCGAATCTTTTCTGCGGCTGCTGGCTGCCGGCGACCCGGTCCGGTTTTGACCTGCCGGCCTCTTTTTTTCTCATCTCCCGCGGTCCGGACAGCGGAATCAGGAAAATATCCGCGTCTTCAAACGAAATCTTATTCATTTCATAAGGCATAATAAGTCATATCCATCTCGGAGTCACACCCTCATGACAAACGTAATATTCGATCTTCTGCATATTCTGGACGAAGCCGGCATAGACCAGCCGGTCACCGGAACCGTCATCAGTGAACGCCTGGGCATCTCCCGGACCGCTGTCTGGAAATATGTCAATCTTTTGCGTGAGGTGGGGTATGTCATCGATGCTTCGGCAAAAACCGGCTATACGCTGAAAAAACGCACCTGGCTCCTCCTCCCTTACGAGGTGAAACGCCATCTCAGGACCAAAGTCATCGGTCAGGAGATGCACCACTTCGGGGAGGTGCCTTCGACCAATTCCCTCGCACGGCAGATGATGCATGAAGTCGGCGACGAGGTCCAGCCGGGCACCGTGCTGATCGCCGAGCAGCAGACCGGCGGGCTTGGCCGGATGAACCGGGTCTGGATGTCGCCGGAAGGCGGGATCTGGGCGACGATCGTCGTCATGCCCAAACTGCATGTCGATCAGACGTTTCTGATCATGACCGCGGCCTCCATCTCGCTCACCAGAGCGATCCGTCATGAGTTCGAGCTCTCGGCGCTGATCCAGTGGCCAAACGACGTGTTCATCGGTGACAAAAAAGTCGCCGGCACCACGCTTGAACTTTCCGCGGATGCAGACATTATCAGATACTGTCTTGTCGGCATCGGCGTGGACGTGAACGTCTCCGTCGAAAAAGTCATGCCGAATCTTTCCCAGTATGTGACCTCCCTTTCCGATGAACTCGGTCATGAAGTGAACCGGGCCCAGTTCTTTGCGGTGTTTTTGAAGGAGTTCGAACGCCGGTATCAGATGATCCTGAAAGGAGAGACCGAGCCGCTCTTCCGCGAATGGAGAAGCCTTTCCCGCACACTGCACCGCAGGGTCCGTGTCCGCACGATCCGCGAAAGCTTCGAGGGAGAAGCGCTCGATGTGGATGAACACGGCGCTCTGCTTATCCACAAAGATAATGGCGAGGTCGAACGCGTGATAGCAGGGGACTGCTATCTTATCTGATCCTTTTTTATCGTTAACCGTCGTATGATAATAGGTTAACAATGTACGGCGACGAAAAACGTTCGGCTCTTCTTATGTATTCTGCGGTGTTTACGGCGCTGATCACCGTCGGCGGCTGGATATCCGTGCCGTTTGTCGTGCCGTTCACTTTGCAGACCCTGTTTGTTCTGCTGGCGGCATCGGTGATGAAAAAGTATGCCGTCGTCCCGGCCGCTTTGTATGTGATGTTTGGCACGCTTGGTCTTCCGCTGTTTCACAACGGGACCTCGGGGCTCGGGATCCTGCTTGGTCCGACCGGCGGGTTTCTGATCGGCTTTATTCCGATGGCGTTTATCGCCGGCGTCTTTTTTTCGAAAAAGACCCTTGCCGCCGATATTTCCGGGATGGTCCTTGGCATCCTCGTCTGCTATTTCTGCGGAACCGTCTGGTTTATGGTCTCAGCCGGAGCTTCTCTTCCGGCGGCCCTGATCACCTGCGTGATCCCGTTTATCGCCGGCGATGCCGTCAAGATCGCGGCGGCGGAGATGGTGACCCTGCGCCTGAGAAAAGGCGGGAGGCTGCTGTTTGATTGAGATCGAAGACCTCCGTCACGGGGTCCTGGATATCCCTTCGCTTGGGATCCCGCCTGGTCTCACCGCGGTTTCGGGGAGAAACGGCGCCGGAAAGACGACGCTTCTCAAGATCTGTTCAGGGCTTCTTCTGCCGGACAGCGGCTCCGTCAAAATCGACGGCGTCGAGCCGCGTATGCAGAATGCCGGGTATGTGAGCGAGTTTCCCGACCGCCATCTGCTGTTTGGGATCGTGTATGATGAGATTGCATCAACGCTCAGGTTTGCCCGGCTGCCGGCCGATGAGATCGACAGAAGGGTCCGGCAGACCGCGGAGGAGGCGGGGATTGTGCATCTGCTGGATCGGGAGTGCCGGACGCTTTCCGGGGGCGAGAAGATGCTTGTCGGGATCACGGCCGCGATCATTGATGATCCGGTGCTTCTGGTTCTGGATGAGCCGGATTCACATCTGGATCCTGTGACAGCGGAGGAGTTTTTGGCGTTTGTTTCTTCGCGCAAGATCCCGTATGTTCTGTGGAGTTCGCATTCCCGGACGCTGCTCTCAAATGCGGAGGCGGAGGTGAGGTTGTGAGGCTGGTTTTGGACGCGGTCCGTTGTACAAGAGGGGATTTTTCTTTGTGTGCGGATGCAGAATTCTCTTCAGGGGTGCATCTTGTCACCGGGAGGATCGGGGCGGGGAAGTCGATGCTCGGTTCGGTTCTTGCCGGGTTGATCCGGCCGGATTCTGGGCAGGTCGTTTTGGAGGACTGCGGATCCCGGATCCTTCTGATGCAGTTTCCCGAGTATCAGGTGACCGGGGCTTCGCTTTCAGCGGAGGCGGCTTCGTGGGGAGTTATGGGAACCGAGCCGGTTTTTTCCCTTCTGGGCGCAAAGACGGGAAGCCAGGATCCGTTTTCGCTTTCCCGGGGGGAGTTGAAACGGCTGATGCTTGCATGCGTGTTTGCCAAGGATCCGGATGTTTTAGTTCTGGATGAGCCGTATGCTTCGCTGGATGAGGAGGCAAAGGGGATCCTGACGGAGCTGATCGAGGCACGCCGGGGGATGACGGTCGTGTTTTCGCATGAGTCGGAGTTTGCGCCGCAAACTGCGGTGACCTGGCGGATGGAGAGGGGAGGGCTGGTTCGTGAGTGATATCAGGTTTCGGCTGCTGAGTCTGGTGCTTCTTTCGGTTCTGTGTTTTGCGGATCTGGCTGGAGCGGCGGCGGTTTTCTGCTGGTGGCTGGCGTTTGGCGCGAAGACGACGTTTGCCCGTCTGTCCTGGAGGACGGTGCTGCCGGTTTTGGTCGTTTTTTGTCTGTTTCCTTCGGCTGTTTTGTTTTTTACGGGCGGGGATGTGTTTTACGGGGCGAAGATCTTTGTTCTGGCGCTGCTGGCTTTCTGGTTTTCGGCGAGTCTTCTGCCTGGTGAACTGATGAGTTTGTTTGTGCGGGTTTTTGGTCAGGGGATGGGGTTTGATCTGGGGATGACGGCTGAGCTGTCGGTCCAGGCTTTGTCCGGGGTCAGGGAGGATCTTTTTCATATGCGGTCTGCACTGAGGATCAAGGGGCAGAGGTTTTCTCCAGGTGCGGTTCCTTTTCTTGGGGCGGGTCTGCTGGTTCTTTCGCTTCGGCGGTCTGCTTTTTCGGCGTCGGTTCTGGCGCGAAGGGGGTATGTGTCGGGAGGGACGTATGTTCCGGTGTTTTCGCCGGGGGCGGGGGATGTTGTGATGCTGGTTTTTGCGGTTCTGCTGTACGGGGTGCTTTTTTTCTGAGAGGGGGTCTGACACAAACTAATTTATCCATGCGGGTCTACAATGATTCATGGATAAAATAACGGACAGCGGCGTGAGTCCGGTGCTTGGAACGTTTCTTCTGCTGGCGTTGTCCGTTGTTATGATCGTGCTTGTTATGATCTCGGTGAACGGGATCATGGGGGCATATACGCCGGTGTATGACCGGTCGGTGGGTTTTACGATCGAGGTGGATGCGACGAATAGTACGGCTCTAATCACGCCGGTGTCGGGGACGGATCTGCCGTTTCTTGAGTCGTACCGGGTGTATACGACCAACGGGCAGTGGGATAGTCCGAGTCCGGGGGGGATAACGGTGACGGATTTTAATTCGACGGTGCATTTTGTGAATATCGTGGGGAATTTTACGGATCAGGTGACGGCGCTGGTATTCAGCGGGAAGGTGACGATCGAAGGAGGACAGGTGGTGATCGAACCGGTGGGAGGCGGGTATTATGAAGTGGGGACAGAGGGTTATGATAACACGACAGAATTTATTGATTCGTTCAATGATTGGTATCACACGTATTATCCTAATGCAACAGGTGATGCTGTTAGTACAGCTGGTGATGGTATCAATTTCATTAATGATCTTCCTATCATTATTGGAAATCAGCCGATTACGATATCTGATGATAACATTCATGATCTTAATCCAAATAATTTTCGTATTTTAATTTCAGGCAATGGTAATTTTACTCGCGCACCGGGATATGAATTGGCATTGTTTGTTATTAAAAACAAGAAGGTGAAAATTGAGCTTGGTACTTTGAAATTAGATGGGATGGGGCTGCCTGCAACCCATCCTGCATTTGAAATTATAGGGACAGGGTCTGAATTATCTATAGAAAACGACGGTCATCTTTTGGTAAAAAATAATATTAATTTAAATGGCAATGGCGGTGGAATTTATAATGAAGGTACTATTACCATTAATAATGGTGCGAGCCTCGAAGTTATCGGAAATATAGCATACAATGGCGGCGGAGTTTACAATGTGGGGCGTGTGGAGAGAAAAAATGGCGGAACTGTAATAATTACTAATAATAATGCGGTAAATAACGGCGGCGGAGTATACAATGCGGGTACGTTTATTTCAACTCCAGTTACTGGCAACACTGCCGGCGGTCTGGGTCCAAATGTCTACAATGCGTGATAATGTGGGTGTTACTCAGGCTTTGCTCGATCAACCGCACAATACCCGCTAATCAATGAATGCCGCGAAATGGGGGACAGGGGGCGCAAGGATCTGGCGGCTGAGAGTGAGATTCGGGAAGTGTAAGGCTGGGTGTGGAAGCATGAGAAAAAACCCACCGCGTTCGCAAATCAGAGATTTGCTCTCCGCTTCGGGTCTTCGACCCTCGCTTGAATCCGCCCTACGGGCGAGATAATCGGATTTGCTTATCCCTTCATCAGGAGCGGGTTGGGCGCGGAACGCGGACGACCTCAGCTGAGGCGGGGTGAGCCGTAAGGCTCGCCCTTAGCCAAACAAGGCTTTGCCTTGCGACCAAATCGTTAGATTTGCGAGACCGTTCGGGCAAATCCGGTTCACCGCCCCAGCGGCTCCCGTGATGGGGGAGAGGGTCCTGTTTTTTGCATTTTTTGTACGGTATCTCTCTGAGTGAGAGCGGGGTTTTTCCGTTTTTTGGGGGCATTATCGCACCGCGCGGTCAGGGGTTTATAATGCGTGACGTCTTAGGTTGTTTATGTGTTCAGGGATACCTGGACAGGAGATACGTTATGATGAGTGATATTCCGCCGACGATGCAGGATAGATTGAAGCCGCTGTTTTTTCAGAAGGATATGTATGCGGATAAGTTATGCCAGACAGGGAAAGATATCCGAAGAGTGCAGCTCGAACTAATGAAAACTGTGGGGCCGTCGAAGGAGACTCTTCTCCGTTCGCAGCGGCTGATCGACGAGACAAAATATCTGACGGCGAAGCTGCGGGCTCTTGAACGGGAGATCGACGGGATTCTTACGCAGGAGGTTCTATTGGTCGAGGGGGAGGCGGGTTGGACGCGGAACGCGGCCGACCTCAGCGGAGGCGGATTGACGGCGCAGCCGGCGATCTTAGCGGAGGCGGCCCGGTCCATCGGACCGGGTTCAGCTGAGCAAGTTTTCGAAGGAAACTTGCGATCAAGTCGAAAGACTTGCGGCCAGGTTTTTGAAGAAAACTTGCGAGTGGAATGTGAGACGGTGGAAGGCTGAGGTATGAAAGCGGAACGAAACGATGAGCAGATCCTTGTGCGTCTGCCGGCGAGGATAAAATCTCTGGTGGAGACGGGGGCGAGGTGCGAGGGGATGACGACGCAGGAGTGGATCCGGGAAGCTATGCAGAGCCGGCTTGGTCTTGTGAATGTCTGCCCGAAGTGTTCGCATCTGAATGCCGGAAAGGCGAAGTATTGCTGTGGCTGCGGGCAGCCCCGAAGGGGCGGCCACAGCTGAGCAAACCGAAGGTTTGCGCGTAGTGTGGTATGGCGCTAGGGGAGAGTAAGCGGGAGATCTATCGGGAGTGGATGCTTTCGCAGATCAGGGAGGAGTTTGGGGAGGAGGGGGTGTAGGGTGATGAGTGTGATTCGGGAAGGAGTTTGGGGAGGAGGGGGTGTAGGGTGGTGAGTGTGATTCGGGAAGGAGTTTGTTGTGTGTGGATACATGAGAAAAAAACCAACCGCGAATCGGCGCGAATCCGCCCTACGGGCGAGATAATCGGATTTGCTTATCCTCACTCTCGCAATCCAGCTTCGCTGTCTTGCTCGTCCCTTCATCGGGACCGTTCGGGCAAATCCTGTCGCCGCCCCAGCGGCTCCCAATGGTGATTCTCCTCACCGTCTCATTTTGAGATTGTCAGAAAAGAACAATTATCTCATATTTAATAATCAATGAGCATCTCTCTCACAGGAGGCGCTGGGGCGCCGACAGGATTTGCCCGAACGTTCCCGATGAAGGGATGAACCGGCGGGACGAGCGGGGTGAGCCGAAAGGCTCGCCCTTAGCTGAGCAAATCTTTGATTTGCGATTAGGACCGCCGAGTTCAAGTGAGGAAAAGCAAATCCGATTATCTCGCCCGTAGGGCGGATTCGCGCCGATTCGCGGTTGGTTCTTTCTCTTGTATCCACACTTGCCCCTCCCCCTCACGAATTGGATTCGCGCCGATTCAAGCGAGCGAAGCGAGTCGGAGAGCAAATCTCTGATTTGCGGTTCGCGGTTGGTTTTTCTTCATGTGTCCAAACTGACCCATCTCCCTTCCGAATTGGAGTGAGCATTTCTGCAGGAAATACGTCTGAAAAAATAGAAAATTTGCCGGGAGAGGTGTGTTCACCTCTGCCCAGCGATAAAGCTCACAACCCCGTTTTTTTATTTCCCGGATTCGAGAAACCCTTCGACGAGCTTCCCAAAAAGCATGATGAGAAACCCGAGGAAGAGCATGATGAGCTTCCTAAGGCGGCTGGAGATTCTCATCTCCTGCCCCCGTTAGTTCAGGGCCGGCTTGGTGTCTGCCCAGGCATCGACCGCGGCGACCGTTGCGTCATCGGCATAGCCGGAAACGGTCATCGAATCGCGGTTGAAACTGATCTGGAAGGTATCGGTCCCAAGCTTCGCGGAAATGCGGACGTTCCAGGTTGCTTCGGTACCGATCTCGGTCGTCTCGGCAGTCCCGCCGTTCCCGAATGCTGCTTTAAGATCCGCACTGCCGGTAAGGGCGGTGATCGCGGCCGAATACTCAGCCCTGCTGTAGGCCGTGACCTGGACCTTGCCGGTCATTTCGGAGGTGTTCGGGTCGAAGTAGCCCACATAGGTCTTGTAGGTCTGCTTCCCGAGCTCGACTTCGGC
>NZ_SIJA01000033.1:0-506 GCF_012062385.1 Methanocorpusculum sp. GPch4
ATTTTATGTATGTTAACATCTAATAATAAGATTTTACACTACATAAAACGAAAATACAGGCCATAACACCCTGAGGTTTCAGGAGGATCCTTCCTGTGGAATTTTATGTGAAAGGAGAAATCGTGCAGCTGCATCAACGAGTTTTTCCTTCTGCTGAAGGAACATCCCGAAGAGAAGTTCTCACTCCCCGCAATCAATCACTCGCCGGTGTAATAGGTGCCTTCGATTCTCAGTGAGGCCTTTCCGCCAAAGAGGACCTTTCCGTCCTTCGTCCTCAGCCTGACTTCATTAAAGATCCGGTTGCCGCCGCCCTGCTCTATTTTGATGCTGTGGCCGTTCCACTTCCTGTTCTTGATGAGGTAGCAGCCGAAGGCGCTGTTTCCCGACCCGGTGGCGGGGTCCTCCAGGTAACCGAACTTCGGGGCAAAGACGCGGGTGTGGGCGAAGTACCCAGGACCGGCGGTCTCCATGGAGTAGACCAGCACGATGTCCACGCCGTTGTTGAG
>NZ_SIJA01000034.1:0-703 GCF_012062385.1 Methanocorpusculum sp. GPch4
CCATACAAGTGGCCTCGTCGTTTTTTTGCTCACTGCTCTTACAAAGTTTATACGGCTGTCATATATAGGTCTGATACGGGTCGTCTAGACTGTAAGCATGTTCATTACCGAACCCGATTTGTATCGTAACTTCAACACCAAACAACTGAACGAGGTATTCCAATGGCAAAGATAGTCGGTATCGACCTGGGAACGACCAACTCGGTAGTTGCCGTTCTCGAAGGCGGCGAGCCGGTGGTCATCACCAACGAAGAGGGCGCGCGCACGACACCGTCCATCGTGGCGTTCGCCAAAAACGGCGAGCGGCTCGTGGGCCAGTCGGCCAAGCGGCAGGCCGTCGTGAACCCGGAAAACACCGTCTTCAGCATCAAGCGCTTCATGGGCCAGTCGCTGGAAGACGTTAAGGGCGAAATTGGCCGACTGCCCTACAAGGTAGAGGCCGGCAGCGCGAACGATGTGCGCGTGCGCATTCCCGCAACCGGCAAGCAGTACACGCCGCAGGAAATCAGCGCGATGACTTTGACCAAGCTCAAGAACGCGGCTGAAGCCTACCTGGGCGAGCCGGTGACGCAGGCCGTTATCACCGTGCCGGCCTACTTCAACGACGCGCAGCGGCAGGCAACCAAGGACGCCGGCAAGATTGCCGGTCTGGACGTGCTGCGCATCATCAACGAGCCGACGGCGGCATCGCTGGCGTATGGCC
>NZ_SIJA01000035.1:0-7192 GCF_012062385.1 Methanocorpusculum sp. GPch4
AAACAACGGATCGCAAAAATAGCCGTCTGGATCGGCAGATGCGAAGGCAACATCAAGACCGGAGGGAGCACATGACGGAAGAAACGACGGAGAACACGGGCGGCACAACGGCAGCGTGCGATGCAGTATGCCCTGCAGGATCCGCAACGGAAGATCTCACACCCGCCTCTCTCGAGATCCTTCTTCTCGGGCACCGGCCTCTTCCCGCGGACGAGTTCGCGGCGGCATACTGGTATCAGGAGTTCCTGTACTGTATGAAGGAGCTGACGAAGGTCTTCGAAGCCCGCCATAAGGAGCTGATCGAAATCATCAGAGCAGAAGATCTCACATCGGACGAGTTCGTGCTCGAGATCCCGACGGACGATGTCGTGGATAAAGATCTCCTGATGGACGAGCTGCCGGATGTGTATGACAGTCTCGTGTTCATCAAATCATCGGATGCGAAACGGTTCATCGGCCGAAAGGAGCTGTATGATCTCGCGGTCGATACGGCGGGCCGTGCCCGTGTGGCGAAGGTCGAACAGGTGAATCTGCTGGATCTGAGAAAGGCGCTCCCGGCCGGCGAGGCGGCGAGGTATGTGAAGAAGGATCCGCATGAGAGCCTCGCGAAGGTGGTTCATCTCCGATGAAGCAATGGTATGAGTACCCCAAACTGCGGGATAAGGAGACGTTTCTTTGCATGCTCCGGAAAGGGATGACATGCGAGGAGATCGCGGAGGAGACGGGGTGTTCCGTATCGGCGGTGCATACCGCGGAAAAGCGGCATAGGCTCCGAAAGCCGGTGATCATTATGTCCGAGGAGCTGCGGCGAAAGCTGGAGCTCTAGGGCTTCTTATTTTTCACACCGCTGAAGCATGTGGTCCAGATAGATATACTCAGCTTTCATGCCTCTGCCTTATTTGCTTCGAACAGTATCATATCACGTTCTATGTACGGGCGGAGTGAGGGTGCCAGCCATCGTACGGGAACTAAATCGACCGTTCGTCCAAACAGATCTTCCAGATACTGTTTGAAGGCAAAAAATTCCCGAAGAGGCACCCCGCCTGTTTTGAACGCATACAATACATCCACATCAGACTCAGCCGTATCCTCTTCCCGACTCACCGAGCCGAATATTCCTATTGTTTCAATCCCGAAACGCTCGCGTATCTCCGGAAGGTTTGCCTCTAATTTCGTGAGTACCTCCTTTTTGATGCTTGTGTATTCGGACATGATACAGGTATATGATACTTTGTCGGTGGATGGTAATGCGGTTTTGCCTGCTTCAGGCAGGGTGTGCTTTTAATGGAATCGGAGTTGGCATGACTGGAGATAAGTATAAAACAGTAAACTACTAATTTCATAATATTAGTAGTTTGGAGATTAGTATATGGCTGATGAAAATACTTTGGGTCGCGATATCCACATTAAAGAATTAAGTAAACAGCTCACCGGTCTGAAAGGTGCACTGTCACTCGGGAATTTGGGCGAATATTATACCAAAGATGAGTTAAAGTACCGGGTGCCGAGAGATCAGTGGGAGGATAACTGGGCGATTCTCAAATTGACACGGGCATTATCCTGTAACCATCTGCCGTATAAACCGCTGGATATCACCTATGTTCTTACGCCGGAGATCTCGCGGGAACTGCATGTGTGTGACCAGAATCTCTCAAAAGTTTTTTCACAGGGCAGTAAGTCTCTGGAGTCTGCAACGGAATATATTATTGAGGCTTTGTCCGATGAAGCGATCGCTTCGAGTAAGCTTGAGGGGGCTGTTACTACAGAGCTTGCAGCAAAGAATATGCTCCGAAAAAATATTCCTCCAAAGAATAAGGATGAGCAGATGATCGTGAACAATCATCTGGCGATGCAGTTTATCCGGGGCAGGACAGATGATATGCTGACTCCTGAGTTTATCCGGGAAGTGCAGGGTATCGTGACGAAGGATACGTTGAAGGATGAGACGCAGTCGGGGGTTTTCAGGAGTACAAATGATGTTTCCGTAATCGATAAGATGACCGGCAAAGTGATTCATTACCCCCCGAATGCCGAGGAGATCGAGCCGATGATTGCCGCATTGTGCGATTTTGTGAATCATGACAGGCATTATCCAAATGACGGGGATTCATTTGTTCATCCGATTATCGTGGGTATTGCACTGCATTTTCTGATCGGCTACATCCATCCGTTTTATGACGGTAACGGGAGGACAGCCCGAACGCTCTTTTACTGGTATGTGTTGTCAAGGAAGTATGAGGTGTTTGCATATATTCCGATTTCGAAAATCATTCAGCAGGCACCGGCAAAATACCGGGATGCGTATCTCGCGACGGAGGAGGATGATCTTGATCTGACGTATTTCATTTTGTATAATATCCGGTGTATCAGAAAGGCACGGGAGGCATTGATCAGTCACCTGAAGCGTGAGAGCAGCAGAAAGAGTAATGCAGAGAAGGCAATTTCTGTGCTGCCGGATGTGAGCAGGCGGCAGGCAGCCATCCTTACCTATATGGTTGAGTATAAGACTGAAGAGTTCGGCATCAGGGAGATCGCAGACCGGTTTTCAGTAACGCATCAGACTGCAAGGACTGATCTTATACATCTGGCGGATTCGAAGTATCTGAGTGTAAAGAAGAAAGGGAGGGCTTTTTTTTATTCAGTGCGGCCTGAGTGGTTACAAAAAATCGACTAATTTTTTTTGAATTACTAATGAATTACTAAGTTGTGTAAATTTAGTAATTGGATCCATTTTACTCGTACTCACTGACTGAGGAAGAGGGGATAATGGGCCAACTACTAATGAATTACTAAGTTGTGTAAATTTAGTAATTGGATCCATTTTACTCGTATTCACTGACTGAGGAAGAGGAGACAGAAGGCCAACTACTAATGAATTACTAAGTTGTGTAAATTTAGTAATTGGATCTGCAGACTTCCCGACACCCCCTCCGCATACCCCCATATAAACCCATCTTTTTTGGTAAAAATCCGCAAAAACTTTACCGCTATCCCCCACCCTCTCCAAGAGTATAATCAGAGGTTGGACGGGGCCCCAACTGATCTCGGGAAAGAAAAAAACATGACAGCTGATTTCATTCAGACAGCAATCTCGAAGTCCGCAAAGCGGATCTTCACTGCAGAGTTTACGAACGCCGCCGCGTATGATGCGATCATCGCAGAAATTACCGGCGTGGAAAATCCCCTCGGCCTCGCCGAAGTCGAGCTCGGGAAGCAGACCTACAAGACCTATGTCGGCTACTTCGACCCGAACACCTCCGAGATGAACGGTAAGGTTCAGGTCACGGCATTCAGCAGAGCTGAATACGCAGCCGCAATCACCGCCCTCACCGGCAGTGCGGATCTTAAAGCAGCATTCGGGAACGGCGGTACTGCCGAGACGACCGAGATCGGTACCGAAGCAACCTGGAACGTCCGCATTTCCGCGAAGCTTGGGACCGACACCTTCCAGATCAGTCTCAACCGCGATTCGATGACCGTTTCCGGCTATGCCGATGATGCAACGGTCGCCGCGGTCGATGCCTGGGCAGACACCAAGCCGGCCCTGAACTGAGGGAGGCAGGAGATGAGAATCTCCAGCCGCCTTAGGAAGCTCATCATGATCTTCCTCGGGTTTCTCATCATGCTTTTTGGGAAGCTCGTTGAGGGTTTTGTTGAATCGGGAAAGTAAGAGGCGGGCTGCCCCAAGGGGCGGCCTCAGCTGAGGCGGATCGACGGCGCAGCCGGCGATTTCAGCCGAGCAAATCTCTGATTTGCGACCAAATCTCTGATTTGCGACCAAATCTCTGATTTGCGACCAAGGCTTTGCCTTGCGAGCGGGGTGAAGAAATTCACCCTGCATTTTTTTATATGGGAATTACGCAGTGTTGGTGTGGCTCCAATTCGGGAAGGAGTTTGTTGTGTGTGGAAGCATGAGGAAAAAACCAACCGCGCTCACAAATCAGAGATTTGCTCTCCGACTCGCTTCGCTCGCTTGAATCGGCGCGAATCCAATTCGTGAGGGGGAGGGGCAAGTGTGGATACAAGAGAAAGAACAAACCGCGTTCGCAAATCAGAGATTTGCTCTCCGACTCGCTTCGCTCGCTTGAATCGGCGCGAACCGCAAATCAAAGATTTGCGAGTTTTCTCACCGGGCAGAGATGAGTTCTCCTCTTGTATTTCATGTTATTCTCCATACTTGGAGGGGAAACCCTCCGAATATGGGGCTCTTTTTTTAAGGTGAGTATATTGGACGAATCCAATTCATGAGGGGCAGGGTAAAGTGTGGAACTATGAGAAATCCCACCGCTTATTCGCGGCGGGATATCTCTGGTGTCCACAGTATTGCCGTACACGAACTCGACGTACACCCAAAAAAAGAGATCCTGACCTTGCTTATTTCACATCATCTAAAGATTCCGCTGCAGATGAACCGCCTGGAAAGCCCAAATGGGCAAAGCCCATTTGAGGCGGCACGCAAGCCGAAGGCTTGCACGCAACATATAGGAGCCTCCCCTTACCGAAGATCCGATCGTATCAACACGCCCACTCGCAAACCTTCGGTTTGCTCGCAAGTCTATCGACTTGCTCCGCTGAGGGACCTAAAGGTCCCCGCCTCGGCTAAGGTCGGCCGCGTTCCGCGTCCAACCCGCCCTTGACAGCAAAACCTATTATCTTCCCCTCCCCATTATCAGATACGATCATGCAGGCAAAACCTCATAACATACGAAAGACAAATACTCAGACATCAGTCAATGTCCGAATATGTAAGTATCAAAAACCGCGTCCTTACACAACTTGCCTCCTCTCTTTCAACTCTCCAGACAGTCTACGGCATTGAGTTCCTCGCTCTCTTCGGCTCAGTCGCACGCGGAGAAGACACACCTTACAGTGACATCGACCTCCTGTATACATGCAAACCGGAATTTGACACATTCGACAATTATCTTGCTCTCGCTGAGTATCTTGAATCGATACTGGAACGCAAAGTCGACCTCGTCTCCTTTGAATATCTCAAACCGCGGATCCGATCCAGCATACAAAAAGATGTCATCTTCTGCAGTCCAGGACAAGCTGCTGTATGAAAACGCCTGATATCCTCACATATTTAGATGACATCTGCGAACAATCTGAAAACATCATGGTTGCTGTCAGCCGCATGGATTATCAGGAGTTCTTAACCGACCCGCTCTACAGCGGAGGCATCATCCGTTTCATTGAAATCATCGGTGAAGCGGCAAAACATATCCCGGAAGAGATCCGCACCGAATATCCTGATATCCCCTGGAGAAAAATGGCCGGAATGAGAGACCGTCTGATCCATGCATATGCGAATGTCAATCTCAAATACGTCTGGGATCTTGCAGTAAACGATTATTCCGCCTCTTTATAAGCAGATATCTGCCCTGCGTACAGCACTTGAATTAAACCAATGATTGATTTTTTGATGCTGACATTTTTATGTGTGCCTGAGGCGGGCTGCCCGAAGGGCGGCCTCAGCAGAGCAAACTGAAAGTTTGCGACCAAGTCGATAGACTTGCGAGCAAATCGTTGATTTGCTCAAGCTTTGGTCGCCCCTCCGGGGCAGCCCGCAGTCACCTCCCGCACCCCATAATCAGAAAAAAGGAAAGAGATGTGGGAGAAGTATATTTGCCAACAGTCACTTTCAGGGTACAAGGGTGATCCGTTCCAATTCTCTCTGCATATCTATAGCACCCGCCGCATTCCTCCTCGAACCAAAAAACCAATCGTATCGACGATTCCATGACAGCAAAACCTATTATCTTCCCCTCCGCATTATCAGATACGATCATGCAGGCGAGAAATGGAGACAGAGGAGAAGAGTATGGCGTTATATTTCTCCATTCAGTATTCATTGGCGAAGAGATGAAAAAGCTGAAAAAACCCTTGCCGTTAACATTGAATATTGCAGAAAACGGCTATATCCAACTGGCAAATACGGAATACTCGATCCTTGTTTCATCTCCAAACGTCAAAGAGGCCATTGAAGAAGCGCAACTACAGTTTTCAGATGGATTCGGGTTTTTCAACAACCCTGCTCTGAATCTCTCTCCAGCTGCAAAGGCCCGCGGCGAACGCTTTAAAGATGCCGTGTGGATATGATCTCGATCCAATTCGCGAAGAGTGTGGCATCAGTGCAGACGCAAGAGAAAAACCAACTGCGAATCGAAGTACGTCCCATAAGTACGTCAGTTTTTTCAGTTAAGATCAAACTAACTCCTATTCTATAGTAACATCCACCTTATGTAATCTGGATTTCAAATCATCAAGCTTCCCGATTGTCTCAGCCTCCACATTATTAAGCGGATTATAATCAGGATCATCTTCAAGGTCTAATATGCCGCTGACTTCTTCCCACCTCAAAAACAACGCACGGCCATAATTATCAAGATTCTGCTTTTGACGTTGTAAATCTTCAAGCTCACATGCCAAATTCTCAATTTTTAACTGAATGGCGTCTGCTTTTACGTATTTTTCATGCAACAGTGAATCATACTTTTCTGTCTTGATTTTACGTGAATCTTCTGTGTCGCCATCTTCAACACCTTTGAATTGTTCAAGCCATTTCAGTGAATCTGCATCATCCAGTAGTTCCTCGATTTCTGATTTAATATCATACAATTCTTTGGAAGAGTGGCGATGTCTGTCCACTTCATTTAACGAAGCAAACCCCCCATTCCCTCTAAATATTTCATCCATATTTGATTCCAGAAGTTTTTTCTTCTTTTCGTATAGTAAAATCAATGCAGAAATAGAACAGAGAACTTTATCGGAAGGTGATTGTGTATCGGTCATAACAGGTAGTTGTTTGTGTAAGATAAAATACATCTTGGTTGAATTTCATGATCTTACATGAGAGAATTAAGAGAGACTCAAGTCTGCAAAGAGAGATATAGAATCTGAAAAAGATATTCCTCAGAGATATCTTCGATGTCAACCTGAAATATATTACAATAGGAGTTACGCGGTGTTAATCACAATCCAATTCGGAAAGAGTATAGCTGGATATGGATACCTGAGATAAAACCAACCGCGAACCGCAAATCAAAGATTTGCTCTCCGACTCGGGTCTTCGACCCTCGCTTGAATCGGATCGACCCAAACACAGCGTAACTCCTATTCCTTATACAGCCCGACCACTTCGCCGATCACGATGATCGCCGGAGGTTTCAGTCCAACACGAGCTCCGACC
>NZ_SIJA01000036.1:0-1149 GCF_012062385.1 Methanocorpusculum sp. GPch4
ACCAAATAGGCCTAAATAAAATGATCAAGGGAGCAACCAAAGTTATAACAAATCCCGCAGTTTTTCCAGCAGCGCGGTTTTATCACGCAGGACAACCGCACCCTTTTCCTTTATCGCATTATATAGCAACACCGCTTTGCCGCCGGTAAAATCACGCTCTTCAATGCCCTGTTCTTCTATAATCAAGACAGGTTTTAACTGTTCGAGGGCAAGAGCAACAGCCTCAAGGTTTTTCAAATTGCCCCGGCCGTAGGGGATGTTAACCAGTATACAGGCTGCGGCTTCATCGATAAGTTTTATGTTTTCATTGTGACTTCGTTCGGAAATTGGCAGAAAAGGTATTTCTTCAGCCACTTTTATATCCAAAAACCTGGCTGTTTCCCAGTCAATATCACCTGAGTTGAGGACACCGGCGCTGACATCATAACCGTTGCCTGACAGCAGACCGAGTACGGCCGCGCCGGCCCCGCCGCCGCAGACAACGTGGACCCTGCCTTTCTTTGAGATGCCTTGAGAGTCCTGAGCCAGGAGTATAATGGAGGGATGTCCGGTTACAGGGTGTTTTCTGATTAAGACGCTGGCGCCGTAAACCTCCTTAATATTATCAGTGGTCAGCACTACTTCCGGTTCGCCCAGGGTAAAAATTGCGCCGCTTTTCATCAAAACAAGACTGTCGCAGTACTGCGCGGCCAGGTTCAGATCGTGAAAAACCGCGATTATAGTCAGGTTGTTTTCCCTGTTCAGGCGTTTTAACAGGTTGAGAATTTCAATCTGGTGGTTAATATCCAGGTGTGAAGTCGGCTCATCCAGTAAAATTATTTTCGGTTCCTGGGTCAGGGCCTTGGCGATAATCACCCTTTGCCTTTCTCCGCCGCTGATAGCCGTAATCAGACGGTCAGCCAGGTGGTAGGTGTTGGTCAGTTCCATAGCCTGTCTGGCCACTTCAAAATCTTTTCTTCCCTCGCTTTGAAAACGGCCCAGGTGAGGGGAGCGGCCCATTATAACGACCTCTTTAACTGTAAACGAAAAATTTACGGCAGTCTCCTGAGGGACCACCGCCATTTTTTTAGCCACTTCCCGTGTGTCCAGGCTGTAAAGGTTCTCTTCGTCCAGAAGCACTGCCCCTTTGACAGGTTTCAGCACCCGGCT
>NZ_SIJA01000037.1:0-448 GCF_012062385.1 Methanocorpusculum sp. GPch4
ATCCTGCAGGGCATACTGCATCGCACGCTGCCGTTGTGCCGCCCGTGTTCTCCGTCGTTTCTTCCGTCATGTGCTCCCTCCGGTCTTGATGTTGCCTTCGCATCTGCCGATCCAGACGGCTATTTTTGCGATCCGTTGTTTGGTCACCCTGAACCGGTGCCCGTGGACGCGTGTCCGAACTGAGCCGCCGTTCGGTCCTGGTTCGAAGGTGAGCGGTTTTTGCGTGGTCATGCTGATGACCTCGCCTGTGACGATGTTGTAGACCCAGCAGCCGGTGATGAGTTTGTGCCATGCGGCAAAGTCGCCCGGCGCGTCGCCGATAAGTTCGCTCATTCTTCGTCTCCTGCAAGTGCTGCGGCAAACTGTCTGCTGCGGTATTCGAGGAGCTCTGCTCTGTGGAGGTTTTTGAAGATCCTGAACCAGGTGCGGATGTCGGTGTCCTCGGGAA
>NZ_SIJA01000038.1:0-1343 GCF_012062385.1 Methanocorpusculum sp. GPch4
ATCCTGCAGGGCATACTGCATCGCACGCTGCCGTTGTGCCGCCCGTGTTCTCCGTCGTTTCTTCCGTCATGTGCTCCCTCCGGTCTTGATGTTGCCTTCGCATCTGCCGATCCAGACGGCTATTTTTGCGATCCGTTGTTTCGTCACCCTGAACCGGTGACCATGGACGCATGTCCTGATCGAGCCGCCGTTCGGTCCTGGTTCGAAGGTGAGCGGTTTTTGCGTGGTCATGCTGATGACCTCGCCTGTGACGATGTTGTAGACCCAGCAGCCGGTGATGAGTTTGTGCCAGGCGGCAAAGTCGCCGGGTGCGTCGCCGATAAGTTCGCTCATTCTTCGTCTCCTGCAAGTGCTGCGGCAAACTGTCTGCTGCGGTATTCGAGGAGCTCTGCTCTGTGGAGGTTTTTGAAGATCCTGAACCAGGTGCGGATGTCGGTGTCCTCGGGAACCATGCCGCAGCGTTCGTAGATGAGGTGTTTGATGTCTTCGCCGAATGCGTTTTCCGCGGTGGCGATGCCTTTCATGGCGATGACGGGGAGAGCGGTCTCGCGGACGATCTCCATGAAGGTCTGCTGCATGCAGCTGACGTTTTCGCTGTAATGATGGAGTCTCGTGAGCTGGCCGGCGGTGATGCCGTCAGGAGCCGGTTCCCCGGCTGCGAGTTCTCCGTAGATGAGGAGGTGGGCGCAGGCGGTGAAGAGGTCGGTGCGGCTGATGAAGCCGAGGTTTTCTGCGATGCTGTCGAGGGTCTTGAACTCCTCGTTTGATATGTTGACGTAGGTGTTTTGTCTCATTGTTGTGAGTTTTTGGGGGTCAGTCATCAATCATCAATCATCAGTCATCAATCATCCATCAGTGCGTTTGGATGATTGTGACGCTGACCCCAGTTTTTTTGTTTTCGATTTTTTCGAGACCTTGCAGTAACTATATATACTTTTAGAAAGAAAGAAATAACACAAGAGTATTTCGGCAGTTCATCTCTCTAGGGGAGAGTGCGGCTCGAAGTTTTTTCCGTGCTTTCTTTTTTTTCTGTTTGTGTGTGATTGATGATGGATGATTGATGATTGATGATTGATGATTGATGGAATCATCCGGCTGGTTACTGCGGCTGGTCTTTTTTGGATGGACCGGGTATGTTGATTATCCGAAAGGTCCAAGAGAATAGTGTCTGTTCTTTTCTTTCCCTCTAAAGTCAGAATCGGGCAGACACGTTTTTTTGTTTTTGTTTGTTGTTTGTATCACTTCCTGAGGGTTTTTCCTCATACTATTGTTGGATGTTTTTGGAGATGATGGTGCGTTTTTTGGTTGCCTGATAGGCGCGAAGAGGCGCGGATAGGTGCGGA
>NZ_SIJA01000039.1:0-8553 GCF_012062385.1 Methanocorpusculum sp. GPch4
CCGCAGCCCCACGTCGTCATCGGAGTCCGAGGGGTAGCGCATGGTCTGCACCAGCCCGTTCCCCGGCCCTGGAGGCAGGAACCCCGCGTCGTCATCGGAGTCCGAGGGGTAGCGCATCGTCTGCACCAGCCCGTTCCCCGGCCCCGGAGGCCGCAGCCCCACGTCCTGATCGGAATCCGACGGGTAGGCCATGGTGTGGACCTGCCCTCCACCGGGCTTCTGCCCTTCCAGGAAGCCCCCGAAGAAGGGCCCCCCCGAGAACCCGAGCAGAGCGCTCCAGATGTCGAAGAGCTGGAAGTTGACACAGCGAAGCTGGAAGCCGAAACCGCAGCCGCAACCGGCGGAGCCTCCGACCATGCCCGCGCCAACCGTCAGAGAACTGAACTGCTGGAGTGGGCCATACTGGGCTGACTGGTAGCGGATGCTGTCCACGGCACTGGCCTCCTGGTGAAGTTGTTGAATCATCACGCAGGCACGCACGGATCTCAAGAGGGGCTACAAAATATTTCGCGCCTCTCCGAAGAGGACTCCATCCCAATGGTCCGCCAGGGCCAGCGCGCGCCTTCGGGCTGGTCCGGTCAGGCTTCCGGGATCCTTCAGGGCAGCCCGATGCCGGGCTGGAAGGGCAGCCAGGACTGGTCCAAGTCGGGGGTCCTCGGCGACGACCTCCAGCAGGTCCCGGCCGGCGCGCCGGGCCTGGACGGCCGCCCGCCTCACCCCCTCGTGGGCCTCCGGCACCCCCGCAGCCGAGAGCAGGACCTGGAGGGGGCCGGAAAGCCAGCCCGTCTCCTGCAGAACCCTGGCCTCCATGGTGTCCCGCAGCACTTCCAGGTCGCGCAGGGCCCGAGATGCCCGCGAGCCGGCGACGGCCAGGCCCAGCACCAGGCGAGGCTGGAACCGCGCTGAAGCCGAATTGGAGAGGTCCCTCTGGTGCTCCGAGACCTGATCGAGATACCAGGTCATGACCTGTGGGGCGAAGGTCTTCCAGAGGCTCTTGACGTTCTCCCAGGTGATGGGGTTGCGCTTGTGAGGCATCGCCGAAGAGCCCACCTGTCCCTCCTCATCGTAGAATTCGGCCACCTCGTCAATCTCGGTGCGCTGCAGGTGGCGCATGTCGTCGGCCAGGTTGGCCAGCACTCCGAAGGCCGCGGTCAGGTGGTGCAGGACCGCCAGGGCCGGCTCGGGAGGGACGATCTGGGTTGAGGCCCGCGCAGGCTCCAGACCCACCTCCGCCAGGACCTCCCGCTCGAAGTCCTCCGGGTCCTCGAAGAGCAGGCCCTGAGCGACGAAGGCACCCACCGCCCCCGAGAACTTCCCGCGCAGGCCAGCCAGGGCCCTCCGGATCGCGAGGATCTCCCCTCCCAGGCGGTCCAGGTGCACCGCGCAGACCAGTCCGAAGGTCAGCGGTTCAGCGTGCTGACCGTGGGTGCGCCCGATCTGCAAGGTTCCCGCCTCCCGGCGCGCCAGGCGTGCCAGTTCCCGGCAGCACCGGCGCAGGGCCGGGAGGACCAGGCCTTCGACTCCGGCGCGCAAGCGCATCAGGTGCGCGTTGGACAGGATGTCATAGGAGGTGGCGCCCAGGTGGACAAAGGGCCGGACGGCCTCGGGACACTGAGACGTGAAGACGTTGATGAGGGCCTTGAGGTCGTGGTGGACCCGGGACTCCTCCTGGCAGAAATCATCCAGACGGACCCGGCCGGCCGCCTCGACCGCCTCCGGGATCAGGTGATCCGGGAGGAAACCCCGGCGGGCCAGCACCTTCAGGAGGGCCAGTTCAACCTTCAGGCAGTAGTCCAGGTACAGGGCAGCCTCGGAGACCAGGCGGGAAGCCGGTTCCAGCAATCCTTCGGACTCGAGATAGCGCCCAATCAGGGGATCGGGCAACCACAGCGGATGGGTCACGGCAGCCTCCAGCTCGGCGGTTGGACTCCCCCGCTTCGCAAGCCCTGCGGCGGCCTCCTGTGAAACCCTCCCACACGTCGCGCGGCTCCCGCTCGGGAGGGGGCGACAGGAACGGACATCATTGACGCAAGACCGTAACACTTCGTTTACAGGCTATTCATAACGGCGAACTCCTGTAACATCCCGGCAACAATCCATCTGAACGATTGGAGCATCCTCAGATCAGGGGGAACCCATTCGTCCAGGAGGCTCCGATGTCCGAACCGATTCGCGCCATCAGCAACCAGCAGACCAACCGGACCGTCCACGCCGCCCAGGCGACCCCGACCGCCAGCGCAATGACGGCCGGCCAGTCGACGGAGAAGCCCGCCAGGGGACCTGCCGATGGAGCGGTTCTCTCGGACGAGGCCACCGCAGGCGCCGCCGAGGAGGGCGAAGACAGTCCCCTCCTGGCCGCCCTGAAGGACCCTGAGGGGACCGAAGATTCCGAGAAGGCCGAGGATGGAACCACTCCGAAGCCCGACGAGGCCGGGGAGAAGGACAAGGCGGAGGATCCTGCCAAGACCGACGCCGAGAAGAAGCAGGAAAAGATCAAGAAACTCCAGGAAGAGATCCGCCAGACCGAGACCGAGTTGCAGGCGGCCCTGGACAAGGGCGACGAGGCGGCCGCCAACGCCGCGGCGGGCAGGCTGTCCACCCTGGTCTCGGATCTCCAGCGCCTGATGGGCGACAAGAGCACCTCGGCTCCCGACGTGGGCGTCCAGCCTGCCGACGCGGGCGGAGCGGCGGCCCCGGTGGATGCAGGCGGCGCCATGGCGGCTCCGGCCGGTGGCGGAGCTCCGATGGGAGGCGGTGCGCCCGCCGGCGGTGGAGCGCCCATGGGAGGCGCGGCCCCGGTGGGGGGCGACGCCCCGGCCGCAGCCGCGGGCGAAGCGGCCCCGGCCTCGGAGACCCAGGTGGTCCCCCCCGAGCTCTCCGAGGATGACCAGAAGCTGGCCCAGTTCATCGAAACCCAGTTGGAGGGCAGCCCCGCCGCCGGTCAGGGCCTGGGCTCCCACTTCGTGGCCGCCGGACGGCAGAACGAGGTCGACCCCCTGGCCCTGCTGGCCATCGCCAAGCACGAGACGGGTTACGGCAAGCTGGGCGTGGGCCTGACCAAGATGCTGGGGGTCGGGGCCTATGACTCCAACCCCAACGGCAAGACCCCCTTTGACGGCGCCGTCAACCAGATCTACTCGGGCGCCAAGACCTTCGCCAACCTCCGGTCCAAGGGCGGCTCCACCGCCCAGGACTCGCTGGGCAACCAGCTCTCGGCCGTGAACAAGGCCGGGTGGGCCACCGACCAGAGCTGGCACACCAAGGTCGCCTCCCACTACAACACCATCGCCGGCAACGCCAACCGGGCCGTCGCCTAGACCTCAGGCCCACAGCCCAGCGAAGGCCGCCAGGCACGCGCCCGGGTCCACCGACGAACGAAGGCCGCCAGGCTCAGGCCCGGCGGCCTTTGGTCATTTCTGGCGCCCCCGGCTTGGACTCAAGAGGACTCCGAGACCCATCTCAGAATCGAGCCACCTGGAGGTCGCGATGGAACACTGTCAGAGTTGTGGAATGCCCCTGGGCGATACCGACGAGTGGCTGGGCAGCGAGCGGGACGGAAGTCTCAGCCCGGACTACTGCAAGCACTGCTATGACCGGGGTGAGTTCCGGGGCCAGATGACCATGGACCAGATGATCGAGTTCTGCGTCCCCCACCTGGTGGCGGCCCGACCCGAGATGTCCCCCGAAGCGGCGCGCTCCCTGATGCAGGAGATGTTCCCGCGCCTGAAGAGGTGGCGTTCCTAGGGGGCCGGTCGGAAACCTCGACCGAGCATCGTCGAGGGATTTTTTGTCCCCGCCAGGAGCAAAAGGTTGCGGTTTGCTTGAGGCAAATGAGACTTTTTGCGACACAGCGGGGGCCTCGCACCCGCGCCCCGCGCGGGTGCATCCCATTGAGCGGCGAGGCGACCGAGGGGTTTCCGTCTGGGTTCCTAGGGGGCCCCGGACGCGCCATCCCTCCCGGGAACCAGGCCGTGCTCGACGCAGACCCGCAGCACCTCGGCCACGCTCCAGGCCTGCGAGCGGGTGCCGCCGGCCGCCTGGTCGGAAGGCTCGGCCAGGGCCGCGGTGAGGCCCGCGGGGTCGTCCAATGAGAAGCCCTGCAGGCCCTCGCAAGGGCGGCCTCCGTCGAAGACCTCCGGGATCGTGCCCTCGGGGTGCGCCACCATGTATTCCAACAGGGGCTGCAGCAAGGCCCGCAATTCGGCCTGGATGCGAGGCTCCGGCCAGCCCTGGCCGCGCCGCACCCGCACCAGGGCGTCGGCGTAGGGCCCCATCAACCAGGGCCATGCGGTGCCCTGGTGGTAGGCCTGATCCTTGAGGATCGGCGGCTGCGAGGTGTCGTAGCGCTCGCAGTAGCGGGGGCTGCGGTCGGAGAGCGTGCGCATCCCGTAGGGGGTCAGCAGTTCCCGGGTGGCGGTCAGCACCACGGCCTGCTGGCGCTCGGGCGAAAGCAGGTCCTCACCCACGCTGATGGCCACCAGCATGTTGGGGCGGATGTCGTCCCCGCAGGGGTCCCCGTCGACCACGTCGCGAAGGGCCCCGCAGCCCCCGGAAGGCTCGAACCAGAACCTCTGGTTGAAGCTCTCCCGCACGCGGTCCGCCAGCGCCTCGCAGGCCGCTGCGTCCTGCTGCCGGCCCAGGCGGCGCTCCAGGTCTGCCAGGTAGCGCAGGTTGGCATACCACAGAGCGTTGATCTCCACCGCCTTGCCGTTGCGGGGCGTGACGGGACGGTCCAGGCCGTCGGGGTCGGCATCCATCCAGGTGGACTGGGCGGGCGTGACCACCAGGCCGTCGGAATCCATGCAGATGCGGTTGAAGCGGTTGTAGCGGCGGTAGCCCGTGCCGGTGCGGTACCTCTCCATGATCCGGCGGATCACGGGCGCCATCTCGGCTTCGAAGGCCTCGTCGCCGCTGGCCTGGGCGGTGCGGCGCACGGCCTGCACGAACCACATCGGGCCGTCCGAGGTGTTGTACTCGGCCCCCTGAGGATTCTGGGGCGTCCACTTCGAGACGTCGGCGATGCGGTTGGGGATCAGCCCCTCGTGCTCGTAGCGGGCGAAGCCGCGGATGTTGGCCTGGGCCTCGGCATGCCGACCGGTGGCCAGCAACAGGCCGGGAAGCGCGATGAAGGTGTCCCTCCCCCACTCCTCGAGGAACCAGTCCCGGTCGGCCGCCCAGATCTGGACCCCGCCCCCCTCGTGGCGCACGAAGCCATCCGCGGCCCGAAACAGCAGTTCCTGCAGTCCCCGGGGATCCTCCCAGAGACGTCCCTCACGCGCCAATCCGCTCCACCTCTCTCGCAACGGCCCCTCTCCCTCCAGCGCCCTGGCGCTCGAATCCGGCTGTGCCCACACCAGGAGCACCATCATCATCAGCAGCAGGCGCGCCCTTCCTCCTCGCGGGCCATGAGACCCGCACCGGCTCCGCTTCACGCCCTGCGCCTCCTCTCCAGCATTCGTCGGGGAACCCTCCTGCCATCCTTCGGGTCGCACAACCCTGTTTGACCGGGCTTCGACGCACCCGAGGAGGTTCTCCTGGGCTCTGTGCGGAAGACCCCGCCTGAAGGTGGTCCCCTCATTCTTCAGTTCCGGTGGGATGGTGAGGTGCACTCGATGTCCGATGAATCCAAGACCCCTGTCTCT
This sequence comes from Methanocorpusculum sp. GPch4, assembly GCF_012062385.1. Lineage (NCBI taxonomy): Archaea > Methanobacteriati > Methanobacteriota > Methanomicrobia > Methanomicrobiales > Methanocorpusculaceae > Methanocorpusculum > Methanocorpusculum sp. GPch4. The sequence continues at coordinate 5,643 of NZ_SIJA01000039.1, forward strand.
CCCGAGGAATCGGCCGGTTCCAAGGAGTCTTCGCCCCCCTCCGAGGGGGCCTCTGCCGACGCTCCGTCCCCGCCCCCCTCCGCGGAGGCGCCCGCGGAGGGCGAAGCCAAGAAGTCCGGGGGGTTCGACTTCCTGACCATACTGCTGGTCGTCGTCGTCCTCCTGAACGTCGTCTTCTTCCTCTACAACTCCTATGCGGACAAGCCGCCTGCCAACCCGACCGGGGGACCGCCTCCTCAACCTGCGGAATCTCCCGTGGGCCAGGCAGAATCTCCTCAACCTCCGGTCGACCGGCCGATCCTGGAAGTCCTCACCCCCGAAGAAGAGACCAAGGTCATCCTCAAGGCGGCTCAGGACTTCGACTTCAAGAATCCCCGCCTGCTGCTGGCCCTGATGGCCTTGAACAGTCAGCCCGAACCGATCGGCCTGAGCCTTCAGCAGAAGCAGCGTTTCCTGGTCGAGTTTGCCGCCAAGCGCCTGGACAGGAGCGTCGACAGCATCGTGGCGTCCCAACTGGGCGATGTCTTCGAGGGTGCCGGCCTGAACCCGGCCAAGGCCAAGGGCACGGGAACCCCGGCCGAGAGACTGAGCCAGGCCGTCGCGCTCCTGACCAGGATCCAGGCCAAGGCCACCCCCAAGCCCTTCCGGGCCCGCGAAGTCGGCTTCAGCAAACGCTTGAAGAGCGTGGACGAGGCCTGCGTGACGCTCCTAGAGTTGGACGCCAAGGGGAAGGACCGCTTCATGAATCCCGACATGGCGGCAGAGCTGCTGGCCATCCTCCACCCGATCCTGGCTGCCGGCACCCCATCCTTGACCGAAGCGCAGCAGACCTGGATCCAGAAGAACCAGGGAACCGAAAAGCTGAGTTTCGAGACCTGGCTGAAGCCCTTGGGCCTGCCGACCTATGACGACTCGGCGCTGACGGTCATGCAGGATCATGTCCGTTCCCTGCTGGCAGGCATCAAGTAGCCAGATGGAATCCGCCTGTCCGATGGAATCTCCGGCCGGGGCCCGTCCATGAGCCGACGGTCCAGGAGACCTCCGCGCCCCAGCCTCCAACCGTGCTGAAAACCCTGGAGTCCCGGCAGGTCCTGGCGGTCGTCCTCTTCCTGGCGCTGGCCTGCCTGGTGGTTCAGATCTCCTGGGAAGCTCGAGATGGCCTGACCTTCCCAGACCACCACTCCCCGAACTTCCTGGCCAACGCCCTGTTCTGCAAGCAGTGGCTGCTGGCCCTTCCAGAGAGACTGCTTCGGATCCTGGCCACACGGTCCACCGAAGGGGTCCACCTGGCCCTGGGGACCGGAGACTACCCCCCCGTCTCCTTCATGGTCTCCGGGGTCGCGATGGCGCTCTTCTCGTCGACGGTGGCCGTTGCGCGAACGGCCCAGGTCTTGTTCGTGGCAGGTGCCGTCGCCGCGATGGCCTGGCTGGGGTGGCAGGTCGCCGGTCGCAGGGGAGCGATTCTCCTGGGGCTGGGAATGGCCACCGCCACCTGGACGACGCATTTCGTCCGGATCTACTGCACGGCCCCGGCCCAGATGTTCATCCTTGCATTGATGATGGCCCTGGCCCTGGATTCCGAAGCCCTGACCCGGACTCGGAGATGCGTACAACTGGGCCTGGCCCTGGCGTTGGGCATGCTGGTCAAGTATTCGGTGCTGCTCCTGGGAGTGCCGACGGTCGTGCTGGCCGCACTTCCCCGCCTGTTCCGCAGCCGGAATTCCAAACTCGGCCTGCTGATCCTGATGGTCCTGACCAATCTGGTGGTCCTGCTGACCTGGTGGGGAGTTTCCAAGGCCGAGTCCGGAGGCACTGGACTGGAGTTCCCGTCTCCGATCAACGCCGAAGGCCTGATGGCCCAGGTGCTCTTCGGCGTGGCCCTGGTCTGGAGCGTGAGACTGGGAGGGAGGGAGGAAGGCTCGTCGGGTCGGGGCCTGCTCCTGATCGCTGCGATCTGCGGCCTCGTCTGTTCGCCCTGGTATTTTTCCCGAATGGAGTTATGGAAATTCCTGATCCCCGAGCAGTATTCGCACGCTCCCGTGGTTGCGGGAAACCTGGCGGAGAATCTGGCCGCGGGATGGAACAGCTTCCAGGACCATCTTTTCGTCCTGAACACGTTCTACTGGGAGGGGGCAGCGTGGCTGGCGTCGGGCACCGTGGGGCTGTTGTCCTGGAGGGCCAGGTTCCGACCGGCCCTCGACCTGGTAGCCACCTCGCTGACCGTCTTGACCCTGCACCTCACCCTTCTGCCGCCGGATCCGCGATATCTGGCCCCCATGACCCCTGTCCTGGTGACGCTGGCCTTCCTGTGGGCCGCACGATGGCGCGCCACCTTCCTGTCCTGCGTCGTGCTGATGATCCTGGCGGGACTGATGCAGGCCGCAGCCTGGACTCCGGCCGCCCAGGCCGCTGCCTCGATTCTTCGGGCGCAACTGGTCCCTGTGACGAGCATCCTGCCTCAGTCCGGGCCTCCCCCCCCATCCGAGCGCCCCCCGCTCCTGGCTCTCTCCAGGGTCCCGGTTGCCGAGCTGCCGGCGAAAGGGCCAAACCTCTTCAAGGCCTTGCCCCAGGGAATCCGCCTGGGTCTGATCCGGGAGGGCGAATTCCATCACCCGGACGGACTGGGCTTCTTCGTGGCCTACCTCAAGGATTGGACCACACTGGACGAGCTCTCGGACCGTGCTGCCGCCGAGGACCAGAACCTTCATGCCCTCCTGGTCCTCTCCACGTCCCCGGAAACACCGGGCAGGGACGAATATCCGGCCCCCTGGGGAAACCCGGAAGAATTCCAGATCCAGGTTGCCACGCACAGCTTCTTCTTCCGGATCTACCGGTGGAGTCCAGCGACGTGGCCCACCCGCTGACTCCTGCCCCGGCAGGACGGCAGCGCCCCCGCCGCCACCCCCGAAAG
>NZ_SIJA01000040.1:0-24778 GCF_012062385.1 Methanocorpusculum sp. GPch4
GTCTACGACGTCGCGAGCGGCGAATGGTATGCCTTTATCAACAATCACTGGGAACCCGCCGGCGACAAAATCGGCAAAACCCTCCGGTTCATCGGCAAAAGCATCGAAGAAGAACAGAAATACTGGAACCGGCGGGCAGAAATCGAAAACACCCCCGAGATGCGAAACCTCGTTGCTCAGCTCCAGAATCACCTGAACCTCAGCAAAAACCACACAAAACAGGTGGCTCTCCGGAAGATGATCGAAGGCTCCTCCATGCAGGTGAATCTTACCGAAGCCTCTGACGGCCGGTATATCACCTGCAAAAACGGTGCGATCGACTGCAAAACCGGCGAGTTCATCCCGATCTGGGCGTGCGACTCGATCCGGGAGAAGTACCCGCTGATCTACTTCGATCTGACCTACACGCCCGGGCTTCGCTCGCAGGCGTTCATCGACCACCTCAAAAAGGTGTTTGACGATAATACGAGCGGCCTTTCCGAGGAGGAGCGGACGCTTCGGATGATTGAGCTCGGCCGGTTTTTTCTGCGGCTGACGGGCTATCTGCTGTATCCGGGAAATCCCGAGCAGATCATCCTTTTCCTGTGGGGAAAGGGAAGCAACGGGAAGTCGACGACGATCGACGTGCTGAGGGAGATCTTCGGGTCGGAGATGTCGGAGGCGTCGGTCCGCGAGCTGTATGCAGGATTTGAGGACCGGCCGGCGTCGGGGATCTGCCGCTCGCTTTCGAAGCGTGCGATGCTGATCTCGGAGGCGAGCGATGAGGAGTCCCGGGGCGGGCGGATCAGTGCGGATACGGTGAAAGCGCTGACGGGGGACGCGATGACGAGCCGGTTCCGCGATATGTATGCGAAGTCGCGGCCGCAGAAGGTGGTCTGCACGCCGGTGGGGGTGACGAATGAGCTTCCCCGGTTTGATAAGACGCTGGATTTTGCCCTGCTGCGCCGGCTGAAAACGATCCCGTTTCCGCATCTGTTTGCGGGGGATGAGCGGGTGAAGGATATCCGGGAGTCGCTCCTTGCCGAAAAGGATGCGATCTTTTCGATGATGGTGGATGAGCTTATCGCATATACGAAGGAAGGTCTTTTGCCGGTTCCGGCGTTTTGTGCTTCGACGCAGAACGAACTGCTGGCAGGGTTTGAGGTGTCGGCGTTCATTGAGGAGTGTGTGGAGAAGTCGGAGACGGGGCGGGTGTCCCGTCTGGAGCTGGAGGAGGCGTATATTTCGTGGTGTGCCAGGCATGATATTCCGGTGGGTCTCGCGAAGATCCAGATGCCGGGGTATGATGAGTATTCGCAGGTGAATTTCCGGCAGGGTCTGTCGGAGAAGGAGAAGAGGGCGCTGTTTAAGGGGATGCGGGTGTATGGGTATGATGAAAAGAAGAATCACGGAACACGGTATTTCAATTGTGTTTTGAAGAATCTTGGGGGCACATAGGACCTGCCCCCCGTTTATTGTGTTGGGGTTTGGGGGCAGGTTGCCGAAATCTACATGCCCCGGAATCTAGTTTATTTTAGGCTCTTTTTTGACAAAATGGCTTCTTTGCTGAGTTTTTGATGTGGGGGCACATTTTTCCCGAAACTCTCTTTTTTGTAGGAATTAGGGGTATATTTAGGGTTTTGAAAATTTTCCCAGGGTTTTGAGAAAAATGTGCCCCCTGGAACGGGACTCTGTTTGGAAGGAATTTGCCGGATGCGGACACATGAGAAATCCCCCGCGAATAATATCAGGGATCCTGGGACCCTTCCCGGAAACATTTCCCCCGATGAAATTTTGTTCATTTTTCGCAAATCAAAGATTTGGTTGCAAGTCTATCGACTTGGTCGCAAGGCAAAGCCTTGCTCAGCTTTGGGCGAGCCTTGCGGCTCACCCCGCCTCAGCTAAGATCGCCGGCTACGCCGTCGATCCGCCTCCGCTAATGGACCTAAAGGTCCCCGCTTCCACTCGCGAATAGGCTTTTCCATTCTAAAATCACCTCCCGCCGATCAATTTGACCATTTTTTAATGATGGTTTTCGGCTGGTAAATATTGAAATCGCCAGCATTCGGCGTATTTTTTCTTTGGAGCGGGGTGTTTTTGATCCTCGGACCCTTTTTTTCGAATCGAAACGGTCATTTTCGCGTGGAGATATTTGGAAATCCTTATACCGTCTTTATCCTAATATCTTCTCAATGCCATCCCCCTGACCATGGATCAAAGACGACAAAAACCAAACGATCTGCGCTTCATCAAGGCCGAACATGTCATACGGTCATCCTTCATCCATCTCATCGCCGAGAAAGGATTCGAAGACCTCTCCGTAACCGACATAGTCACGCATGCAGAGATCGGTCGCGGGACATTTTACCTCCATTACAAAGACAAACATGACCTCCTGCATACATTCGAAAAGGAACTTACCGCCGACATGCAGGAAATAATCCGGAGCATACAGACCACAGGCATCGCAGCCGTCGGCGAGATCACGATCAGGCTCTTCACCTACTTTGAAGACCATATCCTGACAATGCAGGCACTTTTCGGAGAGAAAGGCGATTTCGGATTCAGGAACCGGATCAAGGAAATGGTCTGGTACGATGAATTTTCCCGGATATTCGCCCAGGGCATACGGGAAAAAGGATCCTCGGTCCCCGTTGAGTATCTGGCATCCTACATCGAGTCATCCATCCATAGCCTCTTTCTTACCTGGCTCAAAAAAGAGAAACGGGAGAGCCCGGAGGAGATCACGGGCATCATACTCGAACTTATGCTGACTGCGATGAGGCCGGCAGGCTCCGGATCGCCGTGAAGGGTGGTCAACCGGAATTAATGAACAGTTCGTCAAAAATAGTGTATCATTATATGGTGATATCCCCTAAAGACAGATTGTTATGAAAAATTATTTTGATTTGACCGGACGTGTCGCCGTGATCACCGGAGCCTCCTCCGGACTTGGCGTTCAGATGGCAAAAGCATTGGCAAATCAGGGGGCTGACATCGCGATCCTTGCAAGAAGAAAGGAAAAACTCGAACAGGCCGCAAAAGAGATCGCGGCTCTCGGTGTTAAGTGTATCCCGGTGAAGTGCGACATCACGGATACGGCCCAGATCGAAGAGGCAAAAAAGGAGATCCTCGCCAAATTAGGCAGGATCGACATCCTGGTGAACAGTGCCGGGACCGGCGGGGTCGCACCCACAGTTGATGTATCCGACGAAATGCTCATGAATGAGATCAATATCGACCTTGTCGGGACATTCAAGATGGCCCGTGCGGTCGCTCCGGAAATGATCAAGCAGGGATTTGGGCGGATAATCAACATCGCTTCGATGTATGGGCTTGTCGGGAACATGATCGCGCCTTCCGCAGCATATCACGCGGCAAAAGGCGGTGTCGTGAATCTGACCCGGGCCCTCGCAGCCGAATGGGGAAAGGACGGGATCACCGTCAACTCGATCTGCCCGGGGTATTTTGTCACTGAACTGACCGAGTCGACCCTGAAAACAGAGCAGTTTGCCGCTTATGCAAAAGGAGCGATCCCTGTAGGACGGTACGGCGATGAGGGAGAACTCGATTCGACTGTCATCTATCTTGCCTCTCCTGCTTCGAACTTTGTTACCGGAATGAATATCGCGGTCGACGGAGGATACACCTGTATCTGAGATCAGAATAGAACGGATCCCATCTCATTTTTTCCTTGCCGGACCCGGCGTTTTCTATCTCACGTGTGCAGCTTCTTCGCACTCCGGAAGGATAGCTCTTCCTGCGGCTGTTATTTTCACAAAAAACTGATCATCGCAGATCAGACCTATCACCTTCCCTTTGCAGTAGATACAGTATTCACCAAACATTTTCCTGTACGAGATCTCCGACGGATCACCTATCTGACCGCAGACATACTCAACAAAATCCAATTTTGATGCCATTACTTCTCTTCATGCACATGTACGTGATGCATATCCTCCCCGTGCGGATGATCATGTTCCAGCCGTTCATGCGTATGTTCATGACTATGTTCTTCGAATACAGGCGGATCATGCACATGGGAATGATGACCGTCATCATGCCGGTGGCGGTGTTCATGGATCATCCGTTCATGGATATGGAAATGGGTATGTCCTCCCGTCGCCGCAAAATACGCTCCCAGAACCATGATCCCTGCCGCCAAAGCAAAAAGCGGGGTAAGCGGCGTCCGGAACACCGCAAATGAGATCCCCGCCCCGATAAACGGCGCCACCGCATAAAACGCGCTCGTCCTCGCGGCGCCCAGATCCCTCTGCGCCCGAACATACAGATAGATCGACAGCCCGTACGCAAAAAACCCCAGAACCAGCGCCGCGACCACGCTCACGAGATCGGTCTGCATCCCGGAAGCAAGCGCCGCGATCAAAAGAGCCCCGAACCCGGCTCCGAATCCCTTAACCACGACGATCTGCATCGGATTTTTCAGCGAAAGCATCCGCGTGCAGTTGTTCTCCACACCCCAGCAGACACACGCGAGGATGACAAGGATCGACCCCGCCGAAAATGAAAAACTGCTCATATCCTCAACCGTCAAAAGAACGCTTCCTAAAACGATCAAAAGGATCGCGATCCACAGCCTTCTGCCGATCGCCTCCCGAAATATCAGGAGGGCGACAAGCGCCGTCACCACGATCTCAAAATTATTCAGAAGCGAGGCGTTCGCCGCAGTCGTGAGAGAAAGACCCAGCATCAATAAAATCGGCGCCGCGATATCCAAAAGGATCATACCGATCACAAACGGCAGATCTTTTTTTGCAAGCGGCGCCTCCTTTTGCTCCCGGGTCCTCGCCCGCGTCACAAGATTCACCGCAAACATCCCGATTCCCGCTCCAAGATACAACAGGGCCGCCATCAGCTCGGGAGACGTCGTATTGAGCAGGATCTTTGCCACCGGAGAGCTGATACCATACAAAACAGCCGCCAGAATCGCAAACCCGATCGCCAGTCTGCCTGCGGAAACATGCATACCTTCCATTTGTCCCGGAAAGTGATGAGGTTTTTCATATTGAGGATGTCAAATTGAAATGTCGATTTGTTGGGCAGAGTAATAATTAATTAGATGATCCTTTTTGGGTTGTACTTCGGTTTTGTGTATGGGATTTTTTTTGATGGGCGCATTCATCACACGAAATTCACGAAAAAATCCACGAAAACACGAAAAAGAAAGAATAGGCTGGGTGGGGAAAGATGTAGTTCCCCTCCCCCGTCCCCCACACAAAACATACGAACTCGCAAACCTTCGGTTTGCTCGGCTGAGGTCGTCGACTTCGTCGCCAACCCGCCAACGCAATTCACGAAAAGGGGGACGGGGGTGGAAGGATTCGACGACCGAAAGTGAGATTCGGGAGGGAGGTTGTTGGGTGTGGACACATGATTTTATTTAACCGCGAATCTCCGCGAATCCTCGCGAATCGCATTTTTCTTGCGTTCGGGTGCTCTGCTCCGGCTTATCGCCTACGCAGGAATCGCACTCTCTCTGGAAAAATGCTGAGGAATAACCGGCGTGCCGGTTTTTCTTATGTTCAACATCTTTCAATATATGTGAATGAGGAGGGATGATCACTTTTCTTATTTTGAGGTTCGGGGCCGCGACTCCGGCGCGGATCGACCGGCGGTGGAGTATCCTATTTGCTTGGGCCCCTATTTGTTTCCAGATAGTTCATCAGGAGCGAAGCAGACCTTCAATCCTTTTTATTTGATTCAGGGTATGAGGAGGAGATTGCGGGACTCTAACTAAATTCACTGTTTTTTCAGATAATATGTATACCCAGACGTGAATTTGAGGGTATTACCATCGTCTGAAAGTGTTATAATAACATTAATACGTGTCGCTTGGGCGGTATTGGGTGCATATAGTGAATATGAGTTATCAGACAAACGTTTCCACGAACCCTCAGTGTTATAAGAATACGTTCTTACTTGATTTCCAACACTAGCAGAGCCATAGGTCTGTATATGGGTGACGAGACATGTTCCATCTTCAAACATATCTAATACATAGTTTTCATCATCAGTCCATGTTCCCACAATAGGATCAGGATTCTGTTCCACACTCATATTAGAGGTGCAACCCGCTGAGAATACAAGTGTTAGTGTCAATAATATGAGGAGGAATAAAATAAATTTAATTTTCATAATGCTTCAATCCAATAATTTTCTACTTACTTTTCTGATAGGTTACAGTACTAGTCCCATAGGAACTATATGGAAATACATACACAAGTGATTGCTTGTTATCTGATAGTCTCATTTGTGAGATGGCGTCATCTCTATTAATGTAGTACACCGTATCTGATTTACGAGTCCAAGTCTCTTTCTTACTAAAAGTGACTCCATTCTCGGAATACTTAAAGTTGACAGTGCCATCATTTAATACTTCAAAAGAAACTGGAACATTATTTGAAACTTTTCCTGTACAAACCCATGTACCTACAAGTGGGTCATCAATGGCAGTATTATTATTATTCATGATACAACCTGCAGATAATACAAAAGTTATCATTAAGCCAACGAGACCCAGCATGATCAATGTTCTCTTCATTTTCAGTATCCTCTCCAACCCATGAGACACATAACAAAACCTACTATAAATACGATAAATCCAAATATAGCGTTAAATGATGTAATTATCTGAATACCTAACAAAATGAGTATAATCCCAAAAAATATCAATCCTGCTCTTATAACAACTGTGCTTAGTATCCCCATGGTTAATATATACTATTCTGTCATTTATGATAAATGTATCTTGGATTTATTAAAGATTTCAACCTAACTTTGACATTTTGATAAAATTTCCATCTCCCCTCCGAATCGGATTTTGATCAACTCCGCGTAAGTCCTATCAAAAATAAGGGCATGTATTTCAAGACCTACTATTGCACCATTAAGTCACAAATACATTCAAATAATCTTCAATATAATACCCTAACTAATTAGATGATTATATGCCCCCACACAACCCGCCACAACAGATTGGAGATAATTATATTTGCGCAGGATGTGGCGGACAATTTAAACTGCACGAGTTAAAACATTGCCCTGAGTGCGGATATTATTATTGTCCAGCATGTTATCGCAAACATCGATGTATAGATTTGGGAGACGGTGTCGCAGCAATCAGAAAGGGAGACCTGATTACTCCGTCTAAAAAGACTCTTCTCAATTATATTGACCCAACAAAAATACGCAAATTCTGCTCAAAATGCGGAAATGTGTTCCATCCCAATGACTTAATTCAATGTCAGGACTGCGGCATGTGGTTTTGCAGGGAGTGTGCAAAGAATCATACATGTGACCCTGAGCTAAGAAAGAAATGGTTACAAGTCCACAATCCAAAAAAGTTCAAAGCAGAATATAAGAAACGCGACCTAAGACCACTCATAGCGGTTGGAATAATCTGTGTAATAATTATTATACTCATAATCGTGTTTCATTAACTTCCCCTCTTTTATTGCAGTGTACAAACAGGAAAAGCTGGATGAGGGTGCGAGAAGTTTTCCCTCGCTCCCTGAGAGATATTTGTCTATTATTCCACACGCATTCGATACGTGAAATCAGCATTCATTCCCGGAAAAAGAGATGTATTTTATCCTGATTCCAAAAATAGGATGCCACGCCGCGGACCGGTTCAAAAAAAGAGAGAATGAGAACATAAGAAAAACCCGCACGCGGGTTTTTCCTCAGCATTTGTCCAAGAGCCAAAGGCTCTTGAGACGTCTCACGAGCTTTCAGCTCGTGGACTTTTCCAGACGGCGTGCGATTCCTGCGTAGGCGAAGCCCAAGCGGGCAAAGCCCGCTTGAGGCGGCACGCAAATCTTCGATTTGCACGCATCAGCCGGAGCAGAGCACGACGGCGCAAGGAAAATGCGATTCGCGGTGGGATTCTCTTGTGTCCAAACGAATGCCTTACACGATATCATTGTGCCTCTCATATATATGTCAGTTTTTTACTTTTGACATCAAACTGCGTAACTTCAATTATAAGTTCACCATTTTTCAAAAAGTTATATTATGTATTAACAAAAAGTATTTATTACCGTGAAAAAATGCCAGTTTCAAAAATAACTAAAAACACAACTGTAAAAAAATCCGCAACAAAAAAGACATCCGCAAAGGCACCTAAAACATCTGTCAAAAAGACTAATTCTGCAGCAACAACTCCTATTTATAAACCAGGCGGATTATTCTCAAAAAAGACTAAAGAGATTGTATTGCGCCGCCAAAATTGCATCTGCCCTTTATGTGGCACTAAATTAGATTACACAAATGATGGGGGTTCCAATCTTGGAGAAGAATGGAATGCTCACCATATAACCCCTCGTGAACAAGGCGGATATAATTATCCGGAAAATTGTGTTGTGTTATGTAGAGTTTGTCATAAAAGGATACATAAAATACAAAAAGCGTTTCCAAATGAGAATTATTATCAGGCAAAAAAACGTCTTGATGATATAGTGAAGATTAAAAATGAATATTCATTAGTCATAAATACTGAGAGGGATTTTGGTAAGGCTTTAAAAATTTACAAAGATATCGTCTCTGGAAAGAGACCAAAAGGTGTATCTCTATCTCCAGACCCTAGAAGAATTTTCTAAACCTAGTTTACTTGATATTGGAAACAAGAAAATCTGTTCAAAAAAATCGCGGTTGGAAAAAAAAACATCATGGCAAAAAATATTTTGCCAAGATCCCCATATCTGGTCGCCCTCCCGAATCTCATTTCCAGCCGCCGAATCCTTCCCCTCCCCCCATCACTGGATTTATCTGTATCCGAAGTAATATACTGAATAAATGCCCTTATCCGTCCTTGCCATCACAACTTCCCCGCGTCGTCACGGCAATACTGAATCTGCTCTCGACAAGGTGCTCGAATCGTTTTCCGGGATGTCTGTTGAAAAGGTCGTCTTAAACGATCTCGACATCGCGCCGTGCAAAGGCTGCGGCAAATGCGAAAAAACCGGCGTATGCATCCATCAGGACGACTTCGTCGAACTGGCAGAAAAGATCCGGGCGTGTGATCTTCTCGTCTTCGCCTCCCCGGTCTACTCCATGTCGGTCTGCGCCCAGGCGAAAATGCTCATCGACCGCTGCCAGGTCTTCTGGTCGCGAAAGTATGTCCTGCATGATCTGCCAAAACCCGAAGGAAAAAAGTTCGGGATCTTCATCTCGGCGGCAGGCCAGACCCGGTCCGGGATCTTCGATCACACGGTCCCGGTGGCGCAGTTTTTATTCGACGTGTCCCAGATCCCGGCGTCACGTCTCAGTTTTCTGCTCCTGCCGGGTCTGGATAAAAGAAATGACTTCAAAAACAGTCCCGATTCGATCGCCCGGGCAAAAGAGGCAGGAGACGCTATGGCGGCACTGATGGTGGAATCATGATAAAAATGCTCGTGATCAACGGAAGCCCGAGAAAGGGCGGGAATACGGAGACGGTCCTGGATGCCTTCATCGAAGGAGCACAGGAGGCGGGCGCCGATGTCGAAAAGATCCGGCTGGTCGAGATCGATCACAAAAACTGCAGAGGATGTAATGCCTGCCATAAAACCGGGATATGCATTATCAAAGATGAGCTGACGCCGGTGTTCGATAAGCTCCTTACTGCGGATATCCTGGTTCTGGCGTCCCCGATCTACTCGATGACGGTGACGGCGGAGATGAAGTCGTTTATCGACCGGGGCCAGTTTTTGTGGGCGCAGAAGTTTTTCACGAAGACGCTCTCCTTCAGCGAAGAGCATCTGGCGAAGCATACGGGTGTGTTTTTTGCGACGTCAGGCCAGAGCATGCGGTCTATTTTCGATTCGGCGTTTCCGGTGGTCAGGGTGTTTTTCAATGACGCGGGGTTCTCTTATACGGAGAATGTGTTGTTCCCGGGAATGGATAAGCACGGCGGGGTGAAGGGATGGCCGGAGAGTCTGGTCGAGGCAAGAGAGCGGGGAAAAGAGATCGTGAAGAAGATGGATATGAAATTGAAGGCCTGACCCTTCACTGTTTTTTATTTAGGAGTAGCGCGGTGTGGAAGCATGAAAAAAAAACCAACCGCGAATCTCCGCGAATTAACGCGAATCGCATTTTCCTTACGTTCGGGTGCTCTGCTCCGGCTTATCGCCTACGCAGGAATCGCACCCTCTCTTGAAAAATGCTGGGAAAAACCCGCGTGCGGGTTTTTCTGTTGTTTGATTATTTTTTATTAAACAAAGAGAAAAGTTAACGGAGAGAAAAACCGGCACGCCGGTTTTTCCTTAGCATTTTTCCAGCCGGCGTGCGATTCCTGCGTAGGCGATAAGCCGGAGCAGAGCACGACGGCGCAAGGAAAATGCGATTCGTGGGAATTAGCGGAGATTCGCGGTTAAATTATCTCTGTGTTCCCCACCAAACCGTACCTTTCCCGTATTGAATAAAAAACCAACCCCGCACAACTCCTATTTCATCAGTGCCGAGTATCCTCTAATCACTTTTTTCTTCCAGAACTCTTCCGGATCGTCTTCCAAAAGAGCCTCGGCGGTATGCAGATCCGCCCGGGCACAGACCGCTTCCCGGGCAAGCGAGCGTTTCACCTCGCGTTTCTGCCGCATCGGCGTAAAGGAAAGGTCACAGACCACATCCCAGAATACGAGTCCCCCGGCCGGTGCCGGATGGACCCGGGCCGTTGGAGAGGTGAGCAGCTCGTCGATGACATCCGGTCCGGCGAGGCCGAGGCCGACGGTCTGCAAAGCCCCGGCCATCCCCCGGACCATGTTCCAGAGAAAACTCTTCGCGGCGACCTCGAAGACCGGGCAGCCGTCAGCTCCCTCGAAGACCGCGGCGCGGGTCACGGTCCGGACAGGATCCCTGCCGGGCTCCATTTTCGAAAATCCGCTGAAGTTGTGGGTGCCTGCCAGGCGGCACGCCGCGTCCTGCATTCCGGAAACATCCGCAGGATAGGGAAAATAATACCGGTAGCTCCGCTCCTTTGCTGCGTATCTCGGATAAAATTCGTCGTCGACTTCGGCGGCGCCGAGACACCAGATATCGTCCGGCAGATGAAAATTCAGCGCCTCGACGGCGAGTTCCGGTCGGTTGGTCGTGATCGAAAACAGCTGTCTTCTCGCACTCACCCCTTTATCGGTCCGTCCGGCCGTCCGGAAATGCGCCTCTTTCGCGTCGGAAAAGAGCCCGAGCTCGATCCCGCCGGCCACAAACTCCCCTTCCACGGTCCGTTTATCCGGCTGATACTGGGAGCCGGCGAAGTTCTGTCCCCGGTAGCCTGCAAGGAACGCGAGCTTCATCTCACCCGCCGGGGTTTGAGTCTGGAGGTCTGCCGGCGGACCTTTCGAACGACGTTGTGGAACGACTGGGACGTGTAGGTCCGAATCGGCGTCTTTTTACATCTGCTCTCGATCTTTCCCTTTCTGATCGCGTCTAGGATCGAGGGGACCGTCCGTTCCTCCGCGTCGATGATATTGATCCCGTAGCCGACGAACTGACAGGTGTGGGCATCCGACCCGGCGGTCATGGGTATATGATATTTTCTTGCGAACTTTGCGGCACGATTGTTCGCCGTTCCGATATAGTATCTGCTGTTGAACACTTCGATCGCGTCGGCTTCCCGCAGGGCTTTTGGCGCGTGGAGACCGACCGCGTGCCGCCACCGGTGGTAGGGGTGGGGAATGACCGTGAGGCAGCCTTCTGCTTTTGCCTCCCGGATCGTTTCGATCGCGTCCTTTCCCGGCGCAAAGGCCTTCGTCGTTCCAAGAACGAGGACATGTCCCTGTCTGGTCGAGACCTCGATCCCCGGAATGATCAGGATCCCGGGATCTTTCAGCCCGAGCGCCTGCTTTGCTCCCTCGGTCGTGTCATGATCTGTTATCGAGATCGCATCAAGTCCGCGTTCCTTTGCTTTGGCTATGACCTTTTCGACGGAACACTTTCCGTCTGCCGATGCGTTTGTGTGGATATGCAGATCGCAGGTTATCAGAACCATCTTAAGGTAATTACTATGTAAGTACAAAAACATAAGGATAACATACAATGCATGTTCTCTTTCCCACAGGACGCCAGAGTGCACCCTCCCTCGGTCTGGCTTTATCCAAGGTAACAGAGTTCACCTGTCAGATCATCGAAACAGGCGAAATCGCGTCGTTTTTAACACCCGCAACGCTTGAGAAGCTGATTGCCGATCATCCCTGCGATCTTGCGGTCGTTTCCGGTATGTGCACGGCTTCTTTTTCCGGGGTGGAAAGGAGAACGGGCGTTCCGGTCCGCAAAGGAACGCGCCATGCGGCCGATATGGGGATCTGCGTTCCGCTGATAGCGGCCGGCAGGCTTTCTGCGGATATGCCGGCCGATGATATGCTTTTGGAAGAGAAGGCAAAGGCCGCCCGTGAGGCTCTGGTTATCTCGGAGAGCGGGGCGGATGCGTTTTTTACGATCCGGGGGGTGAAGATCGGGGGGTCTTCGCGGATCAAGGTGATCCATGAGATCATGGATGCTCACCGGCATCCCGCCCTTCGGGATGCGGTTATCCGCGCAAAGAAACACGGCGCGGATATCGTGGATCTCGGGTTCGGGTTCGATGCGACCGCTGATGATGTGGTCAGGTGTTTTTCGATGGCGGGGGATCTGGATATTCCGCTTTCGATCGATACGCTGGATCCCGAACTGATCGAGGCGTCGCTTTTCCGTGCGGATCTGATCCTTTCTCTCACAAAGGAGACGATCCCGCTTCTCGCAGAAAAGATCCTGGAATCGGGATCCGCCGTGGTTCTGATCCCGCGGGAAGGCGCATCACTCGAGGAGACGGTCGTTTCGGCGCTTCAGGCCGGGCTTTTCAAGATCCTCGCCGATCCGCTGCTCCAGCCGCCTCTTTCGGGGATGACCCGGTCCCTTGCAGGATATTTGCCAAAGATGCCCTGCCCGAAGATCCTCGGCTGCGTGAATGTTGTGGAGATGATGGATGCCGACAGTCCGGGGATATGCGCCATGCTCGCATCGGTCGCGGCCGAGACGGGCGCCGCGTGTCTTTTGATCTCCGAGCACTCGGACAAGACCCGGGGGACGACCGCCGAGATGCGGCGTGCGGTCGAGATGATGACCTTGTCAAAGGGCCTGCCGTATCCGAAGGATACCGGACTCGATCTTCTGATTTTGAAGGAGAAACGTCTCCGTCGGGAACCTCCTCTCCTGTATGAGGAGATAAAGGACGCCGGGGCCCCTTCAGAGTCCCTCGTCTATGATCCGAAAGGAAACTTCCGGATCGGAATCGAGAACGGGTACATCGTTGCCGTGAGGAATGGAAAGGCGATCCGGGGAACGTCGTGGTATGATGTTTTCTCAGAGATCCTCGCGGAAGACGGGGTCTCGCTGCTGGATCACGCAGGCTATCTTGGAAAAGAGCTGTATAAAGCGGAGCTTGCCCTTCGCTTCGGCAGAAGTTTCGAGCAGGACGGGAAGTTTTAGGTATGCGGTATTATCTGCGAAAGGATGTTCTGATCGTCAGAGGAGATTTCCGGGCGGCGAGCAGCGGTGTGGACGGCGGCCTTGCGGATGTCAGGTCGATTCTGAACATCTCGATTCCCTCGCAGTTTTCGGATGACGCCTCAGCGCACATCGCCCGCGTGTCGATGGAGAACGGATTTTTACAGCCCTATTTCGGGCTTCTGACTGCTCTGCCGATCACGAATCTCTGCATTGCCAGATATGACTATGTCACGGTTTTTGTCACGGCCGCCGTTTCAGACCGGAACCGGACGATCAATATCATCGTGACCTGTGAGAGGCCGCTGACCGATGCCGCTCTGCTTGGGGCAATGATGACGGCGACCGAAGCAAAAATGCAGGTGATCACGGCGAGAAAAGTCCCCGGCAGCGCTCTTTCTACGGACGCAGTTGTCGTTGCCTGTGAAAAGTCAGACGGTCCTGCCGAGGCGTTCGCGGGACCCCTGACCGGGACCGGGATGCGGATCTCGAAAGCCGTTTCCCATGCCCTGACGGAGGCGCTTGTCCGGTTCGATAATTATCTTCTGTCCACCTGGGGGGTGACCCGCGGATGGTCCCGGGGACATCCGGCGATCGTTTCGCGGCGGCGTCCCTCGTTTTTTATTTACAGCCGGTACGGGGGGGATCACTGGAACGAGTGGATCCCGGAGGACTGCCCGTATTATCCGTGTCATAATTATTCTGATCAGCAGTGCAGTTTCTGCTACTGCCCGCTCTATCCCTGTATGGACACGGAGCTTGGTCAGCTGATCGATACGCCCAACGGGAAGATCTGGAGCTGCATGGACTGCCGTCTGGTCCACGAACCTGCGGTGGCGAATCATCTTCTGCGAAATCCCGAAGCAGATGTTCTTGAACTGAAGTCAGTAAAAAAGAAAAATATTTAGAGTCCGAGCTTTTTTGCAAGCTCTTCTAAGGGGATGCCGTGGACCATTGCGGCCTCGCGGATGGTCTCGTTGTTTGCGATCGCGCAGCCGAGGCAGCCCATACCGAAGCTCTGAAGGGTTGCTGCGGACTCAGGTTTCTCGCGGAGAAGGTCGGCGATAGTTGAATCAAGTGTGATTGCCATGGTACTATGTTGGCGGGATTACTACTTGATATTTGCGAAGAAGATACTCAAAAAAGATTAATGGGATGATGCATGGGAGGATGCTTTCTTCTCGAAAGTGATGACCTCTTTCCATGCAAGATCGACCCATTCGCCGTTTTCGAGCCGCATCACATCGTATGAAGGATAGGCATCCCCTTTCTCGTCGAAGACGATCGTTCCGGTGAGTCCGACATGCCGGATATTGTCAAGACCCTCTCTGATCCCGTCCGCCGTGTATCCGCTGTTTTCTATTGCCTGGGACACGACGATCATCGTATCATGTCCGTAGATCGAGTCGCGGACCATCAGGGCTTCATGGAATTTTTCTACATAATGCTCCTCGTAGGAGGGGTCCGAGATCCTTCTCGACTGGGAAAACCCGATGAGACCTTCGGAGTATGCACCGACTTCCAGCGGGACCTGCCGGTTGGTCACCATGTCAGAGCCGAACCATGCCGGGTGAAGCCCTTCCGCCTCCGCGGCTTTCATGATCTCCACACACTGACTCGGGTTGACGATCAGAAGAACAGACTGCGGCTGGGTTTTCTTCATCTCTGCGATGATCGCGCCCGCGTTCAGCGTGTCGGAGTCAGGGACCCCTATGCAGGATACGATATGCATATCCGGATATGAGGTCTCGCCTTCGTTGAGGAATGCATATCTCAGGCTTTTTCCGTAACTGGTGTTAAGATAGATCATCATGACATTTTGCGTATCGTTACGTCCGCCGATGATCTTTGCCATGCCTGCCCCGAGGTAGATGTCGGAAGAGACCGTTCTGTAGACATAATTTCCGTATGCCGAGAGGCCCGCGGATGTTGCCGAAGGAGAGATCAGGACGATCTCATATGACTCCGCATACGGGGCAAGTGCGAGCGTCACGGTACTCGTCAATGCGCCGATGACGACCGGGATGCCTTGTTCTTTGATCTCTTTGAACTGTTCTTTTGCCAGAGTGACGTTTCCTTTGTTGTCATAATACTCTGCCCTGACCGGGACGCCCCGGATGCCTCCCGCATTATTGATATCCTCGATCGCGAGTTCGATCCCCCGCATATACTCGACGCCGAACTCCGCCATCTCTCCTTCGAAAGGCAGGGAAACCGCGACGACCACTTCATTTTCCGGAAAATCGCTGGTGATGATCGTTCCAAACGGGTGGAATGCGATGATAAACATGAGGATCGTCAGAACGATGATGCCAATAGTGATGTACTTCGCTGCTTTTGTCTGCGGCGGTTTTTCATGATGACCCGACATTTACTTCTCCTCCTTTTCTGGGTCTTTTGATTCGTTTTCGGTCCGGGTCTTTTTTCTTCCGAGGAGGCTCTCTGTTCCTGCGGCAAAGACGATGTGTTCTTTGGCGAAGTAGGCAAACAGCGCTACACCCAGCGTGTTGACGATGGTGATCGGCAAAAACGTGCTTGCGACGATCGCGACGATCTCTTCGACTGTCTGAGTGCCGAAGATGATCCCGCACCCAGGAACGATGATGAGCAGATGTATCCACTCGATGACAACGGTCACCAAAACCGCCTTGAAGATGGTGACTCTTCCCTGCCACCACCGGACGGCAAATCCGGCGATAAGGCCGGCCGCGAGAATGGCAAGCGAGCATCCGATCGCCGTCGGCCCGCCCTGGGCAAGACGGTAGACGCATCCGATGAGACCGGCGAGGCCGCCGATCAGCGGGCCGCCCAAAAGGCCGGCGACGATCGGACCGATCGCGCTGAAGTTGAAGATGAGACCGTTGACATCGATCCCCCGAAACACGCCGTAGATGGAAAGCCCGCCGCCCAATGCGACGGTCCACAGTTTATCGGTGAAGTTCGCGGCTCCGCGGACGAGTTTTTTGAACATCTCCGTCTTTGTGAAGACGAAGAGCACGACCACGATCACGAGCATGCGTTCGATCAACGGGATGCCGTTTTGCAGGAACGAGGATTCTATCAGCAATGCCACATAGATCGAAAGTCCGCTGCCGATCCCCATGACGGCCATCCAGAGCCGGGACCCTTTTGCATACTTCGGCAGTCTGCTGTCGAGGTAGATGACGATGAATCCGAAGATACCAAACAGGATCGCCGAAAACGCCGCGATCTGACGGATGACCGTCATTGGATCGGCGATCACCATTGCGAGAATGACCACGCCGGTGAAAACGAGGAGTGTTATCTGATACAGATTGTGTTCACTGGGCAGAGCTTTGCCTTTGTCTTCGCCCAGATGGCGGACCACTTTGGCGAGAGCTCTGGCGCGTGCATCCATACCAACAACGACGGCGCCAAAGAAAATCACCGCGACGAACATCAGAAACACAGACGGCCCGTAGGGGATCGAACTGAAGATATAGAGGATCTGGGTGATCAGTGTATCAAGGGTGATCTTCGCTCCGTGCGGCATGAAGGATACGGCGTATCCCGCATAGCCGAGAAACATGAAACCGATCGTGACGACTGCGACAAAGAAGAACCCTGTCATGACGTCGAAATTCACACTGCGGATATATTTTCTGAAAAAAGATTCGTTCTGGAGGGTGCACTCCTGTTTGTCTTCGGTGTGTATCTTTGTTTTCTGGGAAAGCCAGACCGAGTAGAGCATGAGGTTCAGTCCGGATCCGACGACTCCCAGGATCGCGAGGATCGCCATCTCGGAACCGGCGGGGATGGAGGGGACCAGTCCGTCGAGAATGAGGTTGAAGGAGAGCGGGAACTGGGTCAGGGCGATGAGGATGACGCCGGCAAGTATGCTTATCAGGACTGCCATGACCGGTTCGAGGATCTCGTAGGAACTGGTTCTGATGACGGCGAGTGTCAACACCAGCAGAAATACTGCTATCAGAAAGACCGAGTAGATGCCGGGAAGCAGATAGTCCAGAAATGTCGCGGAGAATACGAGCATCGCGCCGATCGCAAACATCTCCATGAGATAGGAGCCGATTATCAGATAGGAACCCCAGTTTTTCGGTCCGGGCAGACGGTTCAGGGCGTCGAAGATCGTCTGGTTGGTCGCGAGGGTATAACGGGCGATCCCGTTGGTGAATGCGTATTTGAAGATGAGGGTGATGATGACGACCCAGATCAGGGCAGGACCGTAGTGAGCTCCGATTTCTATCGCTTCAGTAACTCCGGCTTCGCCTGCCGCGGTGATCGCGAGCAGAAGACCTGGTCCGAAGAATACAAAGTTATTTTGAAACCATTTTCGCAGGCGGGATATGAGCGGTTCTTTCATCGATTCTATGTATTTTTTGCAGGTCTGAGGTTATATACTCTTGGAGTTGGGTGATAAAAAGACGGGTTTTGCCAGGTTTACCGGGCGTTTATCTGAGAAATTCCTCACAATGCGTTGAATGCGGCAGCTGATGCTCCGAGAAGAGGGGCTTTACCTTCAAGGGCGGAGATGCGGATCTCCGGAGCGGGGAGATATCTGTCGATATGTTCGGTCATTTTTCTGGCGATGAGGGAAGGATAGTTTCTGACGATCGGGCCGTCCATTATGATCAGGTCGGGGTTGTAGGCCGCGATTATCGAGGAGAGCCCCCGTCCGTTTATTTTTGCAAGTTCATCAGAGAAGGAGATGAAGAGCGGGCTCCCCTGTTCAGCGGCATACAGGATCTGACCGGCGTTCAGCATGGATTTTGGATCATATTCGATCCGGTCCAGACTCCATGCCCGGAAAAAGTTCGGGATGCCTTTTCCGCTCGCGTAGGCTTCCCAGTGTCCGGTCCCTCCGCATCCGCAGGGAAGATCCCATGTCGTGTCGACGAGAAGATGGCCGGCTTCGGAGGCGTTTCCGTTCGCACCGCAGAGCAGTCTGCCCCGTTCCAGCACGCCTGCGCCGATCCCGGTGGAAAAGGTCAGATAGACGAGCGCTGCCGCATCCTTTGCTCCGCCGAAATGATACTCGCCCAGAGCGCCGGCTTTGCAGTCGGTCATCATCCTTACCGGGATCTTGAACATCTCCTGCAGGGGTTTAGCAAGGAAGATCGTTTCACATTTCATGTTGGGCGAGCCGGTGACCGAACCGGTTTTCAGATCGACGGGTCCTGCGGTGCTGATACCGATCGCTTTTGGTGAAATGCCTGTTTCTGCGGTCAGTTCTTTGATCATCGTGCTGATGCGGAGCTGAATGTCCATGCCGTTTGTCAGGTCTTTGACCTCATTTTGGGCGAATGCCAGAATTTTTCCCTCTTCGTCAACGATCCCCGCACGGAGGTTGGTGGCGCCAAGATCGACCGCGGCAACATACGACAGATCATCCATATTATTGGTAGGTGTGTTCTTCTCGGTCATCAACTCTCTCTTTATCTGATATGTTCCTTAAAAACAGGACTTCAGTTTTTTCGGTAAAGATCGCACCGCGTAAGTCCCATCCAAAATCTAAACCGGCAAGTTCACTGCTATCCGGTTTTCGACGCTCAAAGCCATCTGCCGGGTGCTCGGCTGTCAGCCGGGAGATATCCTGGAATATCAAAAATGATCCCTTCTTATTTCCTGCACGCATGCAGACGGCACAATCCTTAACTATCTATAATCCGAAACTCTGTACCAATTATGATTACCGTCGGGCTTTTAGGGTGCGGAAATATCGGTCATGTGATCGCAAAAGGTCAGGAAAACTTCAGGATTACGGCAGTATATGATTCGGTTTCTGCACGTGCGGAGGCATTCGGCAAAGAGTTCGGCGCAGCTCCTTATGATGATTTTGCGGCATTTCTTCAGGAGCCTACCGATATCGTCGTCGAGGCCGCATCCGTTGCGGCGGCAACCACTCATGCAGAGAGCATTCTACTGGCGGGAAAGGATCTTGTCATTATGAGTGTCGGGGCACTCGCTGATGTATCTTTTCGTGAAGAACTCATCCAGACTGCCCGCGAGATGAAGAAAAAGATCCACATCCCCTCCGGGGCTATCATGGGACTTGACAATATCCGTGTGGGCCAGATCTCCGGAATCGATAAATTCGTTCTCCGCACAACAAAAAATCCCAAATCCCTCTCGCGTGAAGCCGAGGAAAAGACCTGCATCTTCTCGGGAAAAGCCTACGACTGTGTTCATCAGTACCCAAAGAACACGAACGTTGCCGAGTCTCTTTCGATCGCCTGCGGCAGAGATGTGGATGTTGAGCTCTGGATGGATCCGAATGAAGACCGGAACATGCATGAGATCTTCTTCGAAGGGGAGTTCGGCGAGGCATATATCCGCGTCAGAAACGTCCCGTCTCCGGACAACCCGGCGACCAGTTATCTTGCGGCCCTTTCGATCCTGTCGCTTCTGCAGAATCTGGACAATCCTTTGGTGATCGGCGCATGAACTTTGCAAAGGAAATACGCAGGCTCGCCGCCGAAAAAGGCGCTCTGATCCTCGCACACAATTATCAGCCGGCAGAGATCCAGGATCTTGCCGACATCACCGGCGACTCGCTCGAACTTGCCAGAAAAGCAAAGGAAGCAAAGGAGGCGACGCTCGTTTTCTGCGGGGTGTATTTCATGGCAGAGACGGCGAAGATCCTTTCGCCGGAAAAAACCGTCCTGATCCCAAGGCCCGAAGCGGGCTGTCCGCTTGCCGATCAGCTGACGCCGTCTTCTGTCCGTGCGGCAAAAGAGGCTCACCCGGGATCGCCGTTCGTTGTGTATGTGAACTCGAACGCGGCGACGAAAGCCGAGTGCGATATCACCTGTACGTCTGCGAATGCCGCGGATGTCGTCCGCTCCCTTAAGGAAGATACGATCCTTTTCGGTCCGGATGCGAATCTTGCCGCGTATGCGCAGCGGATGGTTCCGGAAAAGACGATCATCCCGGTCCCGAAGAACGGGGGCTGCCCGACTCATCACCAGTTTACCGTCCGGGATGTTTTGGCCGCACGCCGCGAGTATCCGGACGCCTCGGTCATCTGCCACCCGGAGTGTCCCCCCGAGGTCCAGCTGGCAGCCGATCTTGTCGGGTCGACCGGGTATATGATCCGGAGATCCGGTGAAAAGAAGGAGTGGGTTATTCTGACAGAGAAGGGGATCATCCACCCTCTGCAGAAGAAGTATCCAGATACTATATTCCACGCTATCGATACGGCTGTCTGTCCGAACATGAAGCTCATTACTGAAGAGGATCTCTACATTACGCTCAGAGACGGCGTCTTTCCGATCCAGGTGCCGGAGAGTATTGGACAGCGTGCCCGTCTTGCGATCGAGCGGATGATCGAGGCATCGGTATAGATGATCCCGACCGATCAGCTTCTCGCGTTTGTCGCCGAGGATGTTTCCGCAGGTGATATCACGACCCTTGCTCTTTTGGAAGACAAGGCCGTTTCGGCGCATATCGAGGCGCGGGAGGAGATGGTCGTGTCAGGGGTCGAGGAGTGTGTCTGGCTTTTTAAGAATGCCGGAGTTCTCACCGATGTTCATGTGAGCGACGGGTCGACTGCTCATTCCGGCGAGCATATCATTTCGCTTAAGGGTTCGGTACATGCCATACTTTCATTAGAACGGACGTGTCTGAATCTTCTCGGGCGGATGAGCGGCATTGCTTCTTCTGCTGCAAAGGCATCCCGCCTTGTTTCGGTCGTGAATGATCATGTCCGTGTTGCCGGAACGAGAAAGACGGCGCCGGGTCTCCGCTTTTTTGATAAGAAAGCATTGATCGCCGGCGGCGCTCTGCCTCACCGGCACACTCTTTTTGATCAGTTTCTGATCAAGGATACCCACCGGGCATTTATGCCGGTCGACGAGGCGGTAAGAAAATGCCGGGAGTATTCCGACAAGACGATCGAGTGTGAGGTGGAGTCAGCCGAGGATGCTCTTCTTGCGGCAAAGACCGGCGCTGATATTATTATGTTCGATAATATGACTCCGGATCTTATCCGCGAGGCGATCGCCGCTCTTGAGGCGGCGGGTCTTCGCGGAGAGGTGACGCTGGAGATATCGGGCGGGATCACGCCCGAGACTGTAGATAAATATGCCGGGATCGATGTGGATGTGATCAGTATGGGGGCCCTGACGCATTCGGTCCGGTGTGCCGATGTCAGTCTGGAGGTCGATTTGTAGATGCATGTCAGGCTGTCGGCCGCCGCGGTTCTTTTTGAGGGGCGCGGAGGTAGTTTTCTATGAACTGGCGTATTCGGGAGATGGAGGATGATGACTGGGATCTGGTGAGTCAGATTTATCAGGCGGCACTGTTGGAAGGGATCTCGACGTTTGAGACGGTCTGTCCGCCTTTTGAGGTCTGGGACAAGGCGCATCTGCAGGACTGCCGGTATGTTATGCTTGTCGGGAATACAGTTGTCGGCTGGTGCGCCCTGAGTCCGACGTCTGCCCGGGAAGCCTATAAGGGAGTTGTGGAGGTCAGTATTTATTTTGACAAGGCATTCCGGGGTTTAGGTCTGGGCACCCATCTCCTTGATCATCTCTGCAGAAAAAGCCAGGAGAAAGGGTACTGGTGTTTGTTTGTGAATATTTTGTCGATTAATCCTGCGAGTATCGGCCTCCATATCAAGTGCGGTTTTCGGGAGGTCGGGTATCGTGAACGGATCGCGAAAGACCGGTTCGGTCAGTGGCAGAATACGATCGTGATGGAGCGAAGAAACGCGATCACCTAGGTCTGCCGTCACCGTTTTTTTACAAAATTTTGCACCGCTCTCATTCAGTGGGAGCGGTGTTTTCTGCATTTGCCGGGGCATTATCGCACCGCGCGGTCAGGGGTTTATATGGTTGCAAGTTAATCTGTTATTTGGAGATCAACATGGACGCACAGCAGATCCAGCAGATTACCGACAGAATCTCCCAGAACTTAGTGTCTAAAGGAGTTTCGCCGGATAAGCACAGCATTTCAGAGAAACTTACGCTCTATATCAATGAGTTTGGCGTGGTGCCGTTCGAAGCGGAGCGCAAAGTGCTTTCTGATCAGTATAAACAGCACAAGATCCCTGAGGAGGCAAAGCCCGCCGCGGGTTCTTCGTCAGGCGACCTCGTACATATTGCCGATATCCAGCCCAATGACTGGGTCAGTGTGGAGGTGAAGGTCGTTTCTTTGCAGGCGCCGAACTCTCCGGCGATCGCGCAGAGCGGGATTTTTGCAGACAGTACCGGCGCGGTGCGTTTTGTCGTTTTTTCCAAGGCGTCAGAGCTGCCGAAGCTTGAACTCGAGAAATGGTACCGGATCGATTCAGCGGTGGTCGATTCGTTTAAGGGCGTTGCCAATCTGAAGCTTCATTCCGGGTCCCGCGTTACGGAGATCGAGGATGACCGGTGTCTGGTTCCGTCCGAGCCTGCCAAGTTAAACGAGCTGAAAGCCGGGGTCGTTTCCTGTATCCACGTGAAGTATATCGAGGAGTGGGAGTCGAGGAGTGACCGGATGATGCAGAGCGGCCTTGTTGCTGATGAGTCCGGGAGGATGAAGTTTGTTTTGTGGCAGGATCCTGATAAGGAGAAGCTGATCCCGGGCGCAGTGTATAATATATTTTATGCAAGCGTGGATGAGTACAACGGAAGGCTTTCCCTGACGCTGAACTCGGCGGTGTGGATCCAGGACGAGGATGCTGAGATTTCGGTGCCGGTGTCTGCGGGAAGTTCCGCTCCAAAAGAGCCCCTGCCGGTTTCTTCTATACGCGATCTTTCGGTCGGCTATGCTTCTCTCCGGGTCAAGTTTGTTGAGGAGTGGGAGTCTAAGAGCGAACGGATGATGCAGACCGGTCTTGTCGGGGATGAGACGGGGAGGATCAAATTTGTTTTGTGGCAGGATGAGTCCAAGGAGCGTCTGGAACTCGGACGCGTTTATGAGATCATCAATGCTAAAGTGGATGAGTTTAACGGCCGTCTTTCGATCAGTCTGAATCCGGCGACGTATTCGGCAGAGGAGCCGACGGCGGATATAGCGGTCGGGACGCGTATGGATGAGGTGTCCGGGACGATCGTGCAGGTTTCGAAAGGGTCCGGCCTTGTCCGGCGCTGTCCGGTGGAGGGATGCAACCGTGTTCTTTCCCGGCAGAACTTCTGCCCGATCCATGAGATCCAGAACTCTTTCAATTATGATCTCCGGATCAAGGGTGTTGTGGATAATGGTCAGCGGGCGTATAATGTTCTTGTGAACCGGGAGGTCACGGAGGCGCTTTCCGGTATGACGATGGATCAGGCGATCGAGATCGCTTCGAACAGTCCCCTTGGTCTGGAGGAGATCCAGTCGGTGCTTACGGAGCGTCTGTGCGGGCGCTATGTGAAGTGTTTCGGTACTGATTTTGACGGCAGGATCCTGGTGAAGTCTGCGGAGTTTATCCGTCTTGATCCAAATGTCACTGCCGAACTTATGAATCGCGCAGGTGCATCTGCGGGAGGTAACGGGATATGAATTCAGGTTCTGTATCAAACGGCCAGTTTATGTCTTATGAGCGTGAGCCGGCAAAGCGTGTGTTCGCTGCTGAACTGCGCGAGGCGTCAAAGATGATCAAAGACTCTGAGGATGAGAAGAGTCCGGTGTATCTTCTGCTGCCGACCGGCGAGCGGTGTAATCGTGTTCTGATTGCCGGGGCGATTACGCAGAAGGATAAGGTGGGTGATCAGAATATTCTGTATCGTGCGCGGGTTTCGGATCCGACCGGAATATTTTATATCAACGCAAGTTCGTATCAGCCTGAGGCGATGCATCAGCTTGCGAAGATCGATACTTCCACTCCGTCGTTTGTGGTGGTGGTCGGCAAGCCGAATGCTTACACGACGCCTGACGGGAAAACCCTGATTTCTGTGCGTGCGGAGTCGATTGTTGTTGTGGATCAGGAGACACGCGATCTGTGGGTCCAGGATGCGGCGCGTTCTACCCTTGACAGGGTGGACGCTCTTGTTTCGGATGTTCCTTCTGCGGATGTCGTTCTTGCGCGCGAGACATATCATTTATCGGCGGAACACTGGAAAAAGATGGTTTCTGACGCTCTCTCCCGGATCATGCAGCTGTGATTCCATTCAAAATCTTCTTTTTCCGAATATCATTCCGGAGTCTTTATATGCCGCAATACCTAACATTATTACCTCACAAACCAATCGGTCAGTGATGAACGATGCCGGATATATTTCCGGTTTTGTCCAATCTCTGATTCGGTGGGTTTATAAGTGATTGGAGGTAACTATGTTACCTCGCAAGGCTCTCGAACTGCCTTTTGGGTTCTCCGGCTTCTGATGCCTGAGTTTTCCGGAATGCGGTTCGAAGACTATATAAGCATTCGATGCTGATA
>NZ_SIJA01000041.1:0-435 GCF_012062385.1 Methanocorpusculum sp. GPch4
CCCCCGGATGCATCCATCTTCAGCCTGACGTAGAGCTCCTGGTGTTTTCCGGAGAGTTTCCAGTCGATATCACGCAGACTGTCTCCGTCGGCGTAGGGACGAAGGATCCGGGTGTCATAGCCTGAAATGAGAGCAGGCCGGTCAAACTCCACGGCGCTCCACCCCGACCCCTGACCGACGGCAAAGTGCGTGGCTGTGATGCCGGTTGGATACATCGTAAGTTTCGGCAGCTCTGCGCCGCGTGCGATCAGCAGGGTCTGCGTGAAAAACTGATCACGACAGGTTGCCCTGACTCCCTGAAAATAGGAGGAGCCGATCACCGGGAGTCTGAACCTGTAGGATGCCCGGCCGGCGGTGAATGCCGGCGAGCCTGAGACAAGGAGCGCTCCCGGCGGCAGAACGTCATCGAACGAGGCGGTCAGGCGGCCGGTCACG
>NZ_SIJA01000042.1:0-4542 GCF_012062385.1 Methanocorpusculum sp. GPch4
GCCGGAACATGTAATGTATATGCCCATTCATCTGGGAAATCAATATCTTTGGCTACTAAAACAAATGGAATTCCACGTGCACAGTATTCTCGATTTTTCAGCAATGAAACTTCCTTAAGACCTCGTCTAAAGTCTGCTAAACCACCAATGGCAATATGACACTGATCAAACATGGCATCCAGATCAGCGCCGGATTTGAAGCCGTGGAAGATGACGTGGGATTCGAGATGAAGTTCTGATGTGAGGGATTTCAAGTTCTGGAGTTCCGGACCGTCGCCAACGATATGAAGGTTGATGGTTTTATCGCCGGAGTACTCATGCATACCACGGATTAAGCGATCGATGCCGTGCCATAGTGCGACGACAGCTACACAAAGAACATGAATTACATCTGTATCATTATTCAGTAGATTACGTTCCTTGATTTGGGTTACTTCAATTCCATTGCCTAAAGTGAGGTATCTAAGTTTATTATTTGTCAAATGTCTATTGTATTCAGTTATTTCATTCGTAACTGAAACTAGTGCATCCGCATGACATTTAATGGATTTTTCGAACAGGTTATTGGAATAATACAATAAATTTTGTTTAATATGAAACACCAAGCCACGATTGTTTTTATTTAACTGCGATTTTAATTCTGTTTTTTCAATTGATTGTAATTCAAATACAACCTTTCCATTATGTTTTGTTTTACAGCAGATAAAATTTGAGATATGAGGATATATTGATCGTATATACAACACATCACTCTTTGAAGATTCTTTAAATATTTTCACTAATATTTGGTGAGATATATAATATGACTTAAGAAAATTAATGGGATTTGTCACAGAATAGATTAACTCACATTTATCTACGACAATATTTTGCTTCATTAATCCATTAATCAGACTTTGTATCTTTTTACCAACACCGTGGTCGGCACCTTTTGATCCATTAGGATATATACCATTTGGCAAAATATATATTAATCTCATAAAATAATATCTAATGAGATTTATTCTTATATTGTTATATCGAATTTGTTTTGGTCCACTCAATTCCCTAATCTATTACGCTCACTCATAGGAAATACAATGGAAATACTGATAATCTACTTCATTCATCATTTAGACTCCACGATAAGACATGATATGATGATAAACATGCCATATGTACCATCACCTTGCATTCACCCCACACCCCCTCACAATAAAACAAAAAAATCATTCAAACAGATAGATATTCGACGAAAAAAATCTATCATAAATGCATTTTACTCGAATACTTAATATAAATAAAGATTCATTCAGACTAAAACATTGAGAATATCTATCAACCCATTTTTTAACGCGAATCATGATTTATGCCTAATCCCCCGCTTCTCTTAACCTAGGTCATCTCCCCTCCCCGTCAAATTCCTCCTCTTTTCCAAAAAAACCCTGAATTCAAGCGCCAACCCGCCGCACCCATTCATAGTTAAATATATGTTTTTATCTATGGATGACCAATATATCTACAAACAAAACCACCCCTCAAAAAATGACTTCCATCATCAAACAGTACGACAAAAAACCGGGAAAACCTACGCAGTAGAAAGTACATCCCGCTGGGATAAAGAAAGAAAAACATGCATCTGTGACCGAAAAGTCATCGGCCACTTCGATCCCGAAACCGGGGAAATCCTTCCCAACAGAAAACGAAAAGAAAGCACGAAACAAACCGCCATCGCAAAATCTGCCGGATGCAGCCTGCTCTTTGATCATGCGGGAGAAAAAACCGGATTGGTCTCAGCACTGAAAAAAGTCTATCCTAACCACTGGGAGAAACTCCTGACCTGTGCTTACTACCTCCTTGCTGAAGGGAACGCCTTATCGCACTGTGAACAGTGGACAGAACGCAACATCACCCCGCTCAACGAACGCTTCCCCGCACAGCGGATCTTTGAGATGCTTCCTGACTTCAACCGGGACACCCAGATGGAATTTTTCCAGTACTGGGCACACAAAATCCGGGAAAACGAATACTTTGCCTTAGACATCACCTCCATCTCATCATACAGCAGCCTTATCAAAACGGTCAAATACGGATACAATCGGGACAAAGAAAACCTGGAACAGGTCAATCTTGGCATGGTTGTCGGCATAAAAACGGGTATTCCGGTGTATTTCCATACGTATCCGGGAAGTATTCATGATGTCTCCACATTACAGCAGAATCTGACGGTGTTTGACTGGCTGGCGTATAAGAAACTGCATCTGGTGATGGACAGAGGTTTTTGCAGCAAGACAAACGTTTCTGATCTGTATGCACATGGATTGCGGTTTACGATCGCGCTTTCAAAGAGTCTTTCCTTTACGACGGATGCCATTGATGAGGTGAGAAGCAGTATTCACACCTATAGTCATCGCGAGGTCATCGCTGATGAGGAGATGTTTGCTACAACCTCTCTCAAGGAGTGGGATGGGCATCGATGTTATACGCATGTGTATTATGATCCGCGGAAGGTTTCAGAGGAGGAGGCGAAATTTTACCGGAAGATCGATGTATATTATCAGGAGCTGCGGTCTGAAAAGCTGAATCCCGAGCATCAGAAGTTCTATGACAGGTTCTTTACGATTGAGAGAAAGCAGCATGTTGGAAGGGTGGTTATGCCAAACGATGAGGCTATTTTGGCGTTTCAGAATAAGTATGCGGGGTATTCGGTGATTATTTCCAATGATCTGAAGGATCCGGTTGAGGCGCTGATGGTGTATCGGGCAAAGGACCGGGTCGAAAAGTCGTTTGATAATCTGAAGAATGATTTGGATGGGAAGAGGCTTCGGGTAAGGAGCGAGTGGGCGATGGAGGGGAGGATGTTTGTGCAGTTCTTAAGTCTGATTCTGGCGTCGTATATTCAGAGGGTGATGAGGGAGAAGGATTTGTATAAGAACTATACGATGCAGTCGATTATTGAGGAGATGAAGATTCTCATGAGGATTACGCTGCCTAGAAGCAGGAAGGTTCTGTATTCGGAGTTGACGGCGGATCAGAAGAGGATTTGTGAGGCGTTTGGGATTGAGGCGGGGGCCTAGGTAAAAATTGGCGGGGGATTAGGTTTCAACTGTCAAAGTTAGGCTGTCAATGTCAGGATATTAACGAAGAGTGGATGACGGAAAATAGAGATTTGAAGATAGAGAGTGAATTAGTGACCACGGGATTAGGGCCTGTGAGAACTTACAGAAAACTCGGAAAAAAACAGAATATCATATAATAATTTCAAATTTTATACTTATTTTCCTCAATTAATTTGAAATATACTTGTTCTGTCTCATGCGACATCTGTTTAATTGAGTTATATTTCCCCACATAATCCCGACCTTGTTGACTAAATAGCTTTCTCTGATTAACATCACTGCTCAAATAATTCAATGTATCAGAAACTGCCCTGATATTCTTCTTTGGAATCACAATCCCACATTTCTCTACAATGGGAATTAACTGCGGTATATCTGTACAAATCACCGACAACCCACATGATGCCGCTTCCAAAAGTGTACGAGGAAAACCTTCACTCATACTCGTCATCAAATATACATCTGATCGATTATAATATGATATCATATCTTGATTCTCAACACGCCCAGTAAAAATAATTTTATTATCCAATCCTTTTTTACTCACATAATTAACTGCATCATGATAATATGGTCCATCACCCACAATATACATCTGGGAATTTGGATGATTTATTAAATATTGTTCAAATCCCAATATAGCATATTTCAGACCTTTGCCTCCGCTCAATCGACCTACCCAAATCACAGTAAAATTATCGTGTATATATGGATTTGGATAAAAAATATCCGTATCAATTGCATTAGGAATAATTACTATTTTTTTATCATCAACACCAATTTTCAATAGTTCATTGCGTTCATATTCAGTAAATGTGATTATCTTATCTGCTGAATTAAACGTCCACACCCCGAGTGTGCGTAGATATAATTCTTGAAATATTTTTGGTACATTCTGAGAACGTAGACCATGATTTGTAATCACTAGAGGTACAGAACCCAATCTTCTTACTAATGCACAGAGATTTGTAGAAATAAATAGATGAGAATGCGCATCGATTACATCATAATTTCTGCGATTGTGATAGAGAGAGCGAAACATATTGAAACAAACTGTATTTCCGCAAAGTTCAATTATTTTACCAAAATTTAGAATTGTATACGGAACTGTAAGCGGTAATACATCTGATTTTTTTGAGATACAAGTAAAAACTGTTATATTACACCCGTTTTTATATTGTTCTATTGATAGATTATGTGCGTGAAGACCAATGCCACCTAAAACATATGGGTATAAATCACTTGTAACTCGTAAAATCTTCATGTAAATTCTGCCTCTACTCCCCTGGACATATTTATAATATCTCTACTGCATACAAAATCAGAGTAACCCTGCTCATTATATGCCGTCGCGACCATCATCGATGACTTGTCTGAGGGATATTTCTGACTAGATATAGCAAAATGAGACGGTCTTGAATTGTTATCTGTCACGCTACCACCA